>CAZVVF010000680.1:0-3397 GCA_964630575.1 uncultured Burkholderiales bacterium
GGGACCATCAGCGCGCCAGAGGGGGCTGAGTGGTTTTTGTTGTTGCCGCCACCGGATGCGAATGAACACCGCGGTTGGTTGGACCGTTTGCCCTCCGAGTTGGTCGCAGCAGCTGAGTTCTTTTGGCCCGGGCCATTCGTTGTACGGATCAAGCTCGCCACTGGCACAAAGGAAGCGCCGTCTTTCGTCAAGATGAGAGTCGCCTGCCCGTGGCATCCCTTGATGAAGGAACTTTTGGCTCGTCACGGCCCGTTGTTTTGGCAACCTTTGACCGCTCAGCAGACACTCCATTTGGAACAGGGCAACGATGTGCTCGACCAGGATGGGCAGCGTTTTCGGGTTTTGCTGTGGCCCGACAAAGAGGCCACGGTGAGCCCCACTCTGCTAGACGTCAGCTCCCGTCCGTGGCGACTCATGAAACAAGGATTCATCGAGTTTGATGAACTCAAAGCCAGGATCGCTGAGCCTATCGTGCTCTCCGAGGATAGGGCCTTTCCCTCGCGAGGCGTTCGAAAATATGTACCCGAAGGCAAGACCATAATTGTTGAGGCCGGTGACATGACGCTCTTGCCAGAGGCTATTCAGTCCCTCCGGAGTCAGGTCCCAGCCGACTCCTTCGTGAGGATCTACCTGGACGAACAGATCGCCCATAACCATTTCCCGGACGACCGTGAAGTCCGGGTCTACGGGGAACTCTCGGACCCGGAACGAGTACGACGCCGTCTCCAGGCCATGCTGGAACGGCAGAATCGCCGCTTCGGAAAGCGAATCTTGTTGATCGGTGTGGTGGGGCTGGACGCGGCCGGAGAGAGTTTTCGCGCCGATCTTGAGAAGTTGAGCGATGGGTGGCTGAAAGTGGAGCCAGGAAAAGAACTCCGTCTCGATGGCGTTTGAGACCAATCTGGTTCGGGTCTCGGAGGTCACCTCTACCAATGAGGTCCTGTTCCGTGCGCCTCTGAGCCTTTATCCCTTTGGGACGGCCCTGATGGCGGCGAGTCAGACGGCAGGCCGAGGGCGGGCTCAAAGAGTCTGGCAATCCGATCTCGGGGGGCTCTATCTCTCGGTGCTGTTTCGGCCCAAACAGGTTGTGGGCTTGGCCTTGCTCGGGGCTTACTGTGCGGTGAAGGTTTGCCAATCCTTCGGAGTTTCAACTCTCATTCGCTGGCCCAACGATATCTATCACGGCGAGCGCAAGTTGGCGGGTATCCTTCCGCAGGTGAAGTTCATCGGCGGGCAGATCGAGCGGGCGGTCCTGGGCGTTGGCCTCAATGTCTCTCAAGAGTTTTCGGACTTTCCCTCTTGTTTGCAGCACGATGTCACGACCTTGGCCCGTTGCCTCAAGTCATCGGATCCCGCTGCCGAGGCTCCTAGCGTGGAGTCGGTCGGGCAAGCCTTTCTGACGGTGCTCGGTGAGGAACTCCCCGATTTTGAGCGCCTTGGTTGCTCTGCTCTGGTGGAGAGATGTCAACCTTTGTTGCAGGGCTACGCCGAGAAGAGCGTGGCTATGGTCGTGAACGAGTCGGGACAAGAGCGCCCTCTGGGACGAGTGGCAGGGCTTGGTCCTCAAGGCGAACTTCTGTTTGAGGACGGATCGTCTCTGCACAATCTCGGAACCCAGGAGCGGCTCAAGATCCTTTGCCGCTGATCGAAGCTGTGGGGGAGAGTGGGGCGGTCGATTCGCCCCACTTCGCCCCACGCCATTCTGACTAGGCTTGAGCGTTCGGGCCTCAAGCCCTAAAAATCGTCGACTTCTGCCTGTATTCCTCGACTCCGCAAGGCCGCGGTGATCTCGTGACATCTCTCTTTGCTTCCCTGGAAGCAGACGGCACGCCCCTGGTTCTGGCATACGTCACAAACTCTGATGGCGAATTCGGGCTTGCATCCCACCAGATCCTGGAGCCAGGTGACCACCTCATCGAATTTGTAGCGATTATCGTGATAGATGATGCAACGCCAACGCTTTGGCCTAGCGGGCCTCTTGGACTCGGGTGAACCCACTTCAGGGGAAAATTGACTCACGTGATGCCAACCCTTCTTTGCTCTGCGACGGGGCGAGACTTCGCCCATCGTCCGTCTCTATTGTAACAAAAAAAATTAAAAAAATTCTAGAAATTTTCAATGAGTATTTGCTCAATATGTTGGACGTATCTCTGTCCGAGGTACCAGATATAGGGTTGTTTGCACTGTTGGAGCAGCAAAGACTTCTGGAGGTAAGATTGACACTCCAATTTGTCGCTGCGTATAATCGGGGAGCCGAGTGGGGCAAAGTGGAGGCATGTGGAGCGAAGTGGAAGAGCTTTCCGAAGAATATTGTTTCTCGGGGACCTTCGAGCATACGCTCGACGGCAAGGGTCGTTTAACGATTCCGTCTTCCTTTCGTTCTGATTTTGAGGGCGGGGCGGTCTTGCGCAAGGGTGCAGATCGGTCTGTGGAAATTTTGCCACGTTCTGCATGGAGCCTTTTTCTAAAGAAAATGAAAAAGATTTCAAAAACGGACCTCCGAGGTCAACGTTGGGTAACGCTTCAGCTCGCCTCAGCGGTGACTTTGGATCTGGATAAGTCTGGCCGGGTTTTGCTCAGTCAGGATTTGCGCTCCCACGCGGAGCTAGAAGTCGGCCAGGTAGTCATCACGGGTGCTTTGGACCGACTGAAAGTCTGGCTGCCGAAGCGTTGGGCAGAGTTGGAGTCGGCTGGAATTGAGGAGTTGGACGATTATGTCTATGAGAAGTATCAAATCTGACCTCGAGTACTCACGTTTTCCTATGAAGCTAGGAATGCCGCCTAGTCCCTCGTGGAAGCGACGGACGCCAGCGCCTGGTCCTGGTTCGGGAACGAGGCTTCGTCGATCGGACAAGATCGACGCAGATGCCTTGAAGCGCGAAGAAAAGGCGCAAGGGAATTCGGATAAAGGCGACTCTTAGCGTTGACGTTTTTTCACAGCCCCGTACTGCTTGGGGAAGTGATTGAGTGGCTCGAGATCGAGCCACAAGATTTGATCGTTGACATGACCCTCGGTGGTGGGGGTTACAGTCGAGCGATCTTGAGTAAACTTGGGGAAGAGGGCAGAGTGGTCGCATTTGACCGTGATATAGAGGCGGTGGAACGAGCGGGTGAGCTATTCGCAGACGACCCGCGCGTAGCTATTCATCACGCCCCCTTTTCAGAATCGGCCGATTTCTTGGTCCTCCACTCCAGCGAAGGGCACGACGGTGCCGTCTTCGACCTCGGGGTGTCTTCCCACCAGTTGGACGTGGCCGAACGAGGATTTAGCTTCCAGAACGATGGTCCCTTGGATATGCGGATGGACGCCTCGTCCGATCGGCCGTCGGCAGCCGACCTGGTGAATACCTCGACCGAGCAAGAACTGACCCAGATATTCCGCGAGTACGGTGAGGAG
>CAZVVF010000681.1:0-3392 GCA_964630575.1 uncultured Burkholderiales bacterium
AGGGATGGTAAGGTTTCCATGAACGGGGTCACGGAAGGTTTTCCCGGTCGGTGCTTTCATAAGCCTTGGCTTCGGACCCTAGGATTCTGGCTCCCCCTAGAGGGCAGAGCCTAGACTTCGCCTTTGCAACGAAGGGGAAAACTGCCTGTTGTAGGAACCTGTTATTATATGTCGTTTGTCTGTCCCAATGTTTGGGCGTGCTCATACTGTGAGGCACTCGTTGCTTCCATGGTCGAGGGAGCTTAGGATTGATGGCGAAACCCCACCCAGGAAGGAAGATTCCGCACACGCGTGAGTGTTAAGATCGCCGAAAGACTGCCCCGCGTTCGCTCCTATGGCGAGCGTCGAATAGCTCTCGGTCCCGGTGTTGTTTGGTTTGCTAACCCAGACCTCGGCACGGGTCTTTGTTTTCCTATTCAAAAACTGGGCTACAGAGCGCGCCTCACCGGACCCGCCGGAGCGGTCGAGGCCTTCCTGACTTATGTCAACCCGACCGCAGACCCTCAGGATGCCATTTTTCTCTATCCCTTAGACCGCAACGTCTCGCCGGTGAAGATCCGCGGGAAGTGTGCCGATAGACAGATCGAGACGGAGGTCGGACCCGCGCCACTGGCGGGGGAGGAGGATGATTCAACGCCTCTTCCAGCAGAACTCTGTCGGCTCTTCGCTGGAGAGACGGAAAACGTTCTGGCCATCCCTTTGGGCCAAGTGCCTGCAGGTCAAGAAGTCACCTTTCAGATCCTGTCGGCTCACATGGTGAATGAGTGTGCCGAATCGGGAGCGGGATTCTCTTTTCGGCTCCCACTCATGGTCTCCGATGCGCTCAGCACGCTCAACGCTAAGGATGCGGCTCAGCTCTCTCTGGCCAAGGGTCTCGACCGCGGCGCCCAGGTTGCCGTCTCGATTCAGATCGAGGCCTCGGATCTCCAGCCCGGACAGATCGCCTCCTCCCAGGCCTGCGCTGTCGCTCGCAACCCGAGCGGGGACCTGGCTGTTGAGTACGACCGCAGAAAACCGCTGGAAGCGCGCGATTTTGTGCTCGACTACCAACTTTGGAACGGCAATCGCCCCAAGGCTTGGTTGCGGAGCCAAGGACGCCACTTTTTACTGAACTTCTTTCCCCCCAGCAACCCCACGCCTAGCACTCCTCGGCGTCTGGTCATTCTTGTCGACGGGTCCGAAGAGATGAGTCGCGTCGGAGAAAAGCGCTGCACAGATTGTCTCGCTTCGCTGCTCAACAATTTGGACGCCGAAGACCGCTTCGCTCTGGTCGCGTTCAACCGAGAAGTCTCAGGTTATAAGAACGGGGACTTTGTGGAGGCGACTCTGGCCAGCGAAGCCTTGACCTGGATGCAGGAGTATCAATTCACCGGTGGGGCTGTCCTCAAAGAGTTGCTGCGGCGGGTCATCACGCTTCCCCGGCAGCCTCACAGCGTTTTGAGTGTGGTACTCGTTTCGGCGGGCCGAATCGGCAATGAAGCGGAACTCTATCGCCTGCTTCAGGGCTCTCGGGATATCTTGCGACTTTTTCCCATTTTGCTCGGGCCCAAAGCCGACCCTCATTTCTCTCGGGCATCGGCCCGTTTGACCGGAGGTTATGCCTATCGGGCGCTGACACCGGAATCCATTTCCAGGGCCGCCGAACGCGTTCTGGAGCATAGTCGCCAGCCGGTCCTCGAAGGCGTTGGCTTCCAGGATAAGGGGCTGCAATACCAGGGAGAGAGCCTGACTCCTAAGTATCCGAGCGGTCTCAACTGGCGCCGTCCCATCTCGGTAATGGGAACGCATGCTGGAAGAGGTGGACTAGAGGCTTGCGGAACGGGTCCAGGGGGCGCTACCTGGACCGAATTTGTGGAAGTGAAGCCAGCCTTTCATAAGGTGCTGGCGAATGTCTGGGCCCACATTAAGGCCTCAGAACTCGACGACGAGGCCCACATGCTCGATCGCGCCGAGCGCGGGATCTTGCAGAACGTCATCAAAAATCTTTCCCGAGAGTTTTCTCTTCTCAATCAATACACGGCCGTGACCGTGCGCGGAAGCGATGGTTCTGCCAAGCTTTCTCCGGCTTTTGCCGCTCGTCTTTGGTTTAAGAAATACGGCAAGGAGACAGTCAAGGGTAAGTCGGCCAACGAGCTGATCGAGGAGCAGAGGAGTCAACAGGAACTCAAAGGCGAGCTCGTCAAGCAAGGTCCGGGACGAGGGCTCAAGATGAAAGAGGTCTTGGGCAGCAAGGCAACCGTTGCTCTTGTCGGTTCCAAGTTGGGCCACCGAAACAAACTCTCAGGCGCCGTCAAGGAAGGCCTCTTCTCGAAGCCGATGTTGAAAACGCGTGGAGGTTCCCAACTCTCGGTTTCCCGCGGCAAGCCCTTCCTCACCAGTCGGGGTACAGTCGGTGGGAGCGAGCCACCCAAGGCGAAGCCCGTTTCCCCCGCGACCGAACCCGAGGATTACAATTCTTCATTCGCTCCCACAGAGAAGTTGGAGCCAGCGCCGAGCAACCTCTATGGCTCGCCAGGCGAGGACAGAGTCGCTGAGTCGACTGAGTCAAAAAGGATCGACGAGTCTTCCGACTTCGAGCCGCTCGGTGCCATCAACGAGGCCGGCGGAGCCGAGAACCTCACGGAAGGTCCCAAGGACAGCGGCTTCGAGCCGATGAGTCCAGTCGAAGAGCCCGAGCCGACGATGCGTCTCCGTGGCCCGACGATAGGGGTGGGTAGCCTCGACTTGGAGGAGGGTCCATCCCTCGATGAGGAGCCTCAAACCCTGCGGCCTATGCGCTCCAATGTGTCTCGGCCTCCAACAATATCTGCTCCCGTTCTCTCTTTGAGTGGCGATGACGATGACGAGATTTCGCCAGACACCGAGCCGTCGGTCGATGATGATGTGATCGATTCGTTCGCCCCGTCGATAGGAAATCGCGAGTCGAAGCACGTCGGACCGCCAACGATCCGTAGCGGGTCTGCTCCCGTCATCGGTCAGTATATCCCGGACCCAGAACCGTCTCTGTCCAAGCCCTCGATGGCTCCAACCATTGGCAAGCCCGTTCTTTCGGCCATCTCGATCGCCGAAGAGACCGAGACGCCGGAACCGTCCCGGCCGCCGGAGCCAAAGAAGCCGCCGGAACCACAGAAGCCGCCAGAGCCACCGGCGCGAACCTTACCAACACCTAGGGAGCTGGCCTCAAAAGTGAGCCCCGGAGCGCGGAGTGGCAAGCCGGAGGAAACGGCGCGAAACGCTTTGCGAAGTCAGCCCGAGGTACGCAAGAGTCTCATGGCAGAAATGAGACTCCTACACGGATCTATCGGTAAGAGCAACGACACAAACCGGCTCGGCGAATTGACCGATGCGGTTCTGTTTCGCCTGGCTGAAGTCGCGCCGAACTCGGAGCTTCT
>CAZVVF010000682.1:0-3389 GCA_964630575.1 uncultured Burkholderiales bacterium
ATCATGTTGGCGGCGACCCCAAAAGCCATGACGAATCCAAGAGAAAAGATGCCCGGATGAGTGGCTACCATGAGGGTTCCGAAGCTCGCTATCGTGGTCAATCCCGAAAGAGCGATAGCCTTGCCGGTGGCACCGGACACGAGCAGAGCGTCTGGGCATTCCAAACAACGGTGTACAGCGTGAATGCCAAAGACCAAGCCGATGCCCAGGGTCAAAGGCAGGGCCATGCAGTTGGCGGGGTTTAGATCGATACCCGCACAAGCCATAGCAAAAAACATGCCGGTGGCACCCACGACCTTGGGAACGAGGGCAATGATGGTGGGCAGCAGTGCCCGAAAGTGTAAGAAGAGGAGTATCACAATAGCCAGAATCGCGTACCCAACCGCGTCAAAATAGGACTGTCGCAGCTGCTCTAGGTAGCCTCGAATGAGAAAGGGTGGACCTATACCCTTCTGAGTGACGGTTTCGACTTGACTCAAGAAGTCTACCAGTACCGCGCGCTCCCAAAGTGAGCCGCGGGCCCGCACCCGCAGTTGCGTCTTGCCATCGGCGCAAACGAATCTCTTGAGATCGGATGCCTGGTCGGTCCAACCTTGAAGGTCAAAATCGGTGTCTTGCTGAGCCAACCGCGTGAAGAGAAAGGTGAGTTCCCCATGAAGATGGGTCTGCATCTGCTTCCAAACGTCCTCCACCGGGCCAGGGCCCGAGTTCTTCAGCGAGCGAACCCAATCAGCCGACTCTTGGGCGGGCTCGAAGCTCTGGGCCAACCCCCTAACCCGCTCCCAATCTGGACGCTCGTTCGGCTCAAAAGACGGAGCTTGGAACTCGCTGATGCGTTTGACTATCGAGGCCACGAGTGGCCGCTTCTGAGAACTCTCCTGGGGAAGAAGCTCAGCTGCTGTCTGCACCTCCAAGACACAGGGAAGCTCCTGCAGCTTTTGCTTGAGTTCGCGCGCCTCTGCCGGAGAGTCAGCCACCACAAAGGCGGCTAGGCTGGTAAAACCCCCTTCTCGCTCATAGCGAACAGCCTCAGATTCTGAGGACTGCATATTCAGCAGGTTGTAGTCGAACCTCACGCTCGCCCCCAGCGCGGCCATAGCCACAACCAGAACTGAGAAAAAGGCCAACCAGGCTCGGGGATGATGGCGCAGCTCCTGTTCCCAGCTCTCAAAAAACAGACCGCCTTGGGACCCGAAAGATCGCGCACTGCTCTGAGGTGATCGGCTTTCGTTCCAAAAGAGTAGGGGCGGCAAGAGACCAACCACCGAAACGAAGCACAGAGGCACAGCGACGCCCGTGATGATTCCCAACTGCTCAACAGCCTGGAAGTCGGTGAAGACCAGGGCCCAAAAAGCCAGCGACGTCGCGACAGCCCCGGTCAGGTTCTCCACGCCTGTGGTTCGCATGGTCTGTGCCATGGCGGTTACGGAATCTCCGTTGAGATTCTTCTCTTCGGTGTATCGAGCTAGAATATGAATGGAAAAATCCACCCCGAGACCCACCGTGATGGATAGAAAATTCACCGTGATGATATTGAGAGAGCCCACCACCAAAGCCGCCCACGACACGGACCAGAAGAGTCCGAAGATCAGACTCAGAAAGGCGAGTCTCGGCCGGGTGGTCTCAGCGAACCCCCAAATGAGAATGATCTGCACAGCTATCACTGAGATCAGGGTGCTGAGGCTGGCATCGCGGATGGTCTCTCGTCGCTCCTCAGCTTGAAGAAGCGGTTGGCCCGTCAGCACGATCCGACCATCGAAACCCAGTTGCGAAGTCATAGCTCGGATGCGATCGCGAACCCCGATGGGGTCACTGGCTCGAAAGAAGATGAGATGCCTCGTTCTGCCGTCGGGGAAAAACCGTTGCGAGGGTAGAGCGACGCGAGGAAAGAGAGGGTCCAGAGCACCCGCACCCCTACCCTTCACGGCTTGTTCCCAGACCTTGGTCAGCCGTTGCCTGTGTTCATTCTCTGAAGGAGCTTGCTCCAGATGCGAGTGGACAAAGTCGAGAAAACCGTACCAGCCCTCTCGGCTCATCAACTCCAAGACGGCCTGGTTGCTCTCTAGAGCAGCGTCCACATTTTCAAGCTCGCGCGTGGTCAAAAAGTAAAGACCGAGCCTGTCCATTCCAGGGAGATCAACCTTAAAGCGACAGTCCTCGACTCCACTCTCTTTGCTGATCATCTCGCCGAGCTTGAGAACCGTTCTTTCCCGCTCCTCTACGGTGCTACCGTCCACCACCAAGACAAGGCTCTTCCAGCTGCCGAACCGACGTTCAAATTCAGCCTTTCGCGCCTGCTCCTGAGGAGAAGCCTTGAAGAGAGACTCTCGGCTCGCGTCAAAGTCGAGGCGCCCGAAGCTCAGAATAGCAAGAAGCACCGTGAGCGCCGACACGACCGTGATCAGGCGCCTGGGGTGCTCCCAGCAAAGATTGAGATATCTCTCGATCACACGGAGGCGACGGCTGCCGGGCGACCTTTCTCGACCCGACCATCTTTGTCGAGAGCATCAGCGGCTATCCAGCCGCTCATCATAGCCATCGGCATCCCCGGTCCAGGGTGAGCCGCACCACCGGCCAGGTAGAGACCCGCAACATCTTGAGAACGGTTGTTGGGCTTGAAGGCACCGGTGACCTTGCCGTGCGAGGCCAGTCCGTAAATGGCCCCATTGAGAACAGCATAGCGGTCGTGGATGTCCTGTGGAGTCAGGGCGTGCTCAAAGACGATTCGGTCCTCGAGATCGTCCATTCCAGCGGTATCAGCGAGCTTCTTAAAGATCACCTTGCGATACTCGGGCAACATCTTCTTCCAGTCGTGGTGGGGCCGCAAGTAGGGGGTGTGAACCAGAACGTAGAGAGCCTCACCACCTTCAGGAGCAACACCGGGCTCAGTAATGGCCGGTGCGGCTATGTAAGCCGACGGATCGGGGGCCGGTTCGCCAAGGTCGTAGATGTGGTGGAACTCCTCCTCGGGATTCTTGGAGAAGACAAAGTCGTGATGGGCGAGTTGGTCGTATCGCTTGTTCAAGCCGAGGTAGAGCACCACACCAGAACAAGCAGGTTCATACTCTCGGCGAGCCTCAAAGTTCGCTAGGGGCCGCCCCTTCAGAAGCTCTCGGTGAGTGCGGACCGAGTCCATATTCGAGACCACGGCTGCGGCATGGTGAACGACACCCTTTTCATCCGTCACGCCTGTGACTTCGTCCTCCAATCTCTCGATGGCTACGATTCTATTGCCGGTGACAAACTCGACACCGAGCCGTTCGGCCAATTTGCGCAACTCCACAGGGACCGCTCTGGTCCCTCCCATGGGGTACCAGACGCCTTCCTGGGTCTGCATGTGGGCGATACCGCAGAGGACTGCGGGACTGGCCTCGGGCGAGGAACCTACG
>CAZVVF010000683.1:0-3386 GCA_964630575.1 uncultured Burkholderiales bacterium
GCTGGGAAACCATGCCGAGCCCGGTCGAGTTCGACATGTATTATTCGAGCTGATCGTTTCGATCAGATTGAGAATAAAGGCCCGGAGCAAGCGATTGCTCCGGGCTTTTTTATAGCTGCAGATCCGGTTGCGGCCCAAGCCCCCCTATTCGGCTGGTTCAACTTGCCTGGAGTCCATATTCGCTTCAATCCCGCCGTAGACAAATTCTTCCGCATCAAGATCGACCTTCGGAAGCTCTTTGCTCTCAGCCCAGTAATCCTGGGTGTGCTGCCATATCGCCTTGTCACCCCTGCGCGGCATTTTGGCCATGCCCCGTTGCAGATAGCCGGGATTGAAGTCGTCGGTGTCAATCCATGGCTGAATTTCCATATCCTTGTCTTCCTCCCGCAGCGTCACCTTGACGCTTTTGGCGTGTTTTTCATCCATATGCTTGAGCAGACGGCAGACAAAATCGCCGAGCAGATCAACCCGCAAGGTCCAGCTCGCCCGGAAATATCCAAATACCCAAACCAGATTGGGCACGTCGGTAAACATCATCCCGCGATAGGTGATGGTATCGGCCCAGTTTACCGGCTTGCCGTCCACCGCGAACGGGATGTCACCAAGGACCGACAGGTTGAACCCGGTAGCCGTGATGATGATATCCGCTTCCAGTTCGTCACCCGATTTGAGCAAAATGCCGTTTTCCGTGAACCGGTCAATTTCGTCGGTGACAACGCTCGCCGCACCCGTGGCGATACCCTGAAACAGGTCGCCGTCGGGAATGAAGGCCAGCCGCTGTTGCCAGGGCCGGTATTTCGGCGAGAAATGCTTCTCAATGTCGAAATCAGAGCCGAGAAACTCCCGCGCCAGCGCCAGAAGTTCTTCCTTCACCACTTCCGGTTCCTCATTGCACCGCCGAATCATGTCCTTCTGGTCAAACAGGGCTTTTTTCCGGACAATGGCGTGAATGAGCTCTTCGTCGATCTCTATTTCACGCAAGATATTGGCAAGCTCGTTGGTATTTTGTGCCGGCCAGAAATAGGTCGGTGATCGCTGGAGCAAGGTGACATGCGCGCATTGCCCTGCAATCGCAGGCACCAGGGTCGCGGCTGTCGCACCAGACCCGATCACCAGTATCTTTTTGTCTTTCAGGTCAGCATCTTCGGGCCATGTCTGCGGATGGATGATTTGACCGCGATAATCCGCCATCCCTTCCCACTCGGGCGTGTAACCCTTTTCGTGATTATAATATCCCTGGCACATCCACAGGAAATTCGCGGTATAGCTCTGCTTTTGGCCGTCTGCATTTACGGCATCAATCGTCCACAAATTATCCGCGCTCGACCAGCTCGCATGGGTGATCGTCTGACCGTAGCGGATATGGCGGTCAATCTGGTTTTCTTCGATCACGTCCCCCATATATTTGAGGATTTCCTCTGCCGAGGCGATCGGCGCGGACGTCCATGGCTTGAAACGATATCCGAATGTATAAAGATCGCTGTCCGAGCGGATGCCGGGATAGGTATGGGTTTTCCAGGTACCACCGAAACTGTCCATTTTCTCGAGGACCAGATAGCTTTTATCCGGACATTGATCCTGCATATGATATGCGGCCCCAATGCCCGAGATTCCGGCTCCCACGATCAACACGTCTACATGGTTGCCGGCAGTTCCCGTTTGCCCGTTCATTTCCTATTTCCTCTCACTACGCTTTTTGGCGGCTGCTCAATGCAGACTGGCATATTCCGCAAGTCTGCAAAATCTACCTTGACCCAGATCAAATAGGCTCACCATCAGGAAACAACCTGATGCCAATGGAACATTCAATATTGTGCTGAAAAGGCCAATTTTTGGGCGTCGGATGATCGACAGCTACCTATGCGCAATGCCCCTTTTGCGCCCTTAGCAACCAGGCAATCAATAATCCTTGCTCACCCGGACGTTGACACTTTGCCGCCCGAGGGTCGAGATCGTCGACAGGATCGACAGCCAGCGGGTGATCTGGAATTCCAGCTGGGTCGCGCTGTAACCCTTGCCGTCGGTGATCAGTTCAACATAGATGCGGCGGGTGATATATTTGCCCGCGGCAATCGAGGTCCCCGAACCGGTGTCGGTGTCGGACGGCAATATCCGCAGGCGGTCGAGGCCTACGGCCTTGCGCAGCTGGTTGATCGGATCGAGCCCGCCGCCGCTGTTCAGCGATGCCACCGCCGCGGCCAGCTGGACCGCTTCGGGCGCCGACAGATTGGCGATGGATGAGCCGAATAATATCCGCGAGAGCAGTTCGTCCTGCGGCAGCGCCGGGATGCTGGTGAAGGCGATTTCAGGCTGGTTGCCGGTGCCGGTGACATTGATCGTGGCGTTGAGACCGGTCAGATTGGCGTCCGCCTCGATATCCAGGATCGGATTGACCGGCTGGTTGCCGACAAAGCGAATACGCCCGCGTTCGAGCCGGAAGCGCCGCCCGGCAAAGGTATAATTGCCGCGGATCAGATTGGCGGTACCGACCATCACAAAATTGTCGACCGGTCCGGATATCTTGAGATTGGCGTTCCATTCGCTGTCCAGACCCAGTCCCTCGACGCGCAGCCGGTTCGGGGCATCGGCGGTCAAGGCAAAGCGCCAGGGCCGATCGCGAATCCGTACCGGCCGTTCATCCGCACGCCGGTTGATCTCGCGGGTCTTGATATCCGGCAGGCTGGCGGTAGCGCTGGCCTGGCCGAAGCGGAAGAAGCTGCGGTTGAGGGTCACGTCGCCCGAAATCAGGCCACCGTCCACCGAACTGCGGATCTTGATCGGCCCGGTCACGGTGGCGGCAAAATCATCGCGGGCGATCAATGCGGCCTGTTGGGCATTGATGTCCATCACGATGCCGATGCCTTCGCCGGCTGCGACGGCAAAGTTGAAACTGCCGCTGCCGCTCAGCGTGCCGCCGCCAGCGGTCGTTCCGGTCAGATTGGGCAGCAGCAGACGCGAGCCATCAAACTGGCCAGTCGCCTTGATATTGGAAACTACGGTACCGGTCAGGGGGCTTTCCAGCCGTGCGTTGCTGGTGCTGACCTTGCCCTGGATCTGGGGATTGGCAAGGCTGCCGCTGATATCGGCACTGGCCGCCACCGGTCCGGTCAGGTCGAAGGTTTCCACGCCGGTCAGGCGCCACAGGCTTTCCGCCCCGCCGCTGAAGCGGGCTTGTGCGAACAGCGGCTTGCGCATCAGCTCATCCTGCCAGCGACCGCCGCCGAGGCCGGTCACCCGCCCCTGGAACCGGCCGATGGTTTTGCCTTCCGGAGACTTGATGATCCCCCGTGCCGCCGCGTTGCGCTGGGAAATCGAGACGTTCAGACCAAGGTCCACCGGCGCAGAAGTCAGGATCAAGCCGGACCGGGTCAGTCCCTTCACCGTCA
>CAZVVF010000684.1:0-3386 GCA_964630575.1 uncultured Burkholderiales bacterium
CGGTCTTTGGCGCGTTGACGAAGAAGGTTTCGATCTCCCGTTTCTGCCGAACGCTCGGGACGCTTCTTTCTTCCGGTGTTCCGATTATGCAAGCTTTGGAAATTGTAGGTAAGGCCTCGGGTAACGAGATTATCGCAATGACCGTGACCAAGGTACGCGAGAGTATCCGTGAAGGGGAATCGATCGCCTCACCTCTCGGTGCTAGTGGTCTTTTCCCTCCGATGGTGACCCAGATGGTTGCGGTTGGAGAAGAGACCGGTAACCTCGACGCGATGCTTGGTAAGATCGCGGACTTCTATGATACAGAGGTGGAGTATATGCTCGCCTCGCTGACGTCTATGCTTGAGCCGATCATGATCGTAGGGATGGGTGGGATTGTCGGATTTATTGTTATCTCGGTCTTTCTGCCGCTCTACCAGCTTATCGGGAATCTTGGATAGGCAAGCGCAAATCGTTAAACTAGAACGGATTGATAGTCCGTTCTTTTTTTTTGTATAGAAGACCTGATTCATGGCAGACGAGTCGCATCAAGATACAGTTGATGATGAGAAGGAGATGTTCGAGGCTTACCGGTCTTGTCCGGATATCGCGACCAGGGACATGATCTTTTCTCGCTACCAGGGCCTGGTGGGGTCGGTCGTGCGGGGGTTCTTTGGGGCTGGAGAGCGAGAAGAGTTGCTCCAGGTTGGCTACATCGGGCTGCTCAATGCGATTGAGCGATTCGACTCCTCGCGAGGGTTTCGATTCGGCACCTATGCGACGCATTGTGTAGAGGGTGAGATTCGCCACTTCCTTAGGGATAAGACCGAAACGATTCGAAGGCCCCGCTGGGTTAGGAAACTCTCCTCGCAAATGGCGGCGTTTCTCGAGCGCTTTCTTCAGGAGAATCAGCGCTTGCCTTCGCTGACGGAGATCTCTGAGTCTCTCAATATCACCGAAGATGGCGTTCAGGCCATTCTTAGAGCTAAGCAGCCCGCCTCTCTCGATGATGGCGAGTCGGGCGAGGCGCTCCTGCGGGAGAGCGTAAGGAGCACGCGGCAGGTTTCTTTTCAGTTGCCGGTGGAGGATCGTATCGCTATCAGTCAGGCCTTCGATAGGCTGCTGGAGTTGGAGCAGAAGGTCATCTATCTCTTCTTTGTTCAGGACTTTACTCAGAAAGAGATCGCAGGCAAGCTAGCTCTTCCCCCTAGAAAAGTCTCTCGGTTGATGCAGAAGGCTCTCGAGCGCTTGCGTGGGCAGCTTTCGGGGGAGGACTAGGCCCCTGTCGTGCTGGGGGGTCGGGCGGGGTTTCTCTCGCGCAGGATTTTAACTTTTGGGTACCTCATGTAAAAGGAATGTAAAAAATATCTCAGAAGACTGTCTCAGTCTCCTTTGTCTGGGTATAAAGGAGATTGTAGGCAGCAAAGCTTACAAATCGAAAGGAGGAAAGCAAGAGTATGCTTTCACAAAAACGTAGACGCGGCGGTTTTACGCTCATCGAGCTCATGATTGTTATCGCAATCATCGCTATCCTAGCAGCAATTCTAGTACCTAACTTTATTCGGGCTCGAGCACAAGGCCAATTGACCGCTTGTAAGTCGAACTTGAAAAACATCGGTACCGCTATGGAGATGTATTCCACTGACTGGAGTGGTAAATATCCCGTAGGCGCATCGATGCCTAAACTTACTCCCAACTATCTGAAGACCATTCCTGAGTGTCCTGCAGCTGGTTCCATTACCTATAAAGCGGTAATCGGTTCCACCGCTTACAACTCACCGGCCTTCCAGGACTACTACTTCATTAGTTGTTCTACCTCGAACCACACCTCGGTATCAGTACCTGCAGGTTACCCTCAGTACGACGGTATCTCCGGTCTCATCGAGCGCTAGACTTTACTTTACAAGTCTAGAGAAGAGCACTCGCCTCGGCGGGTGCTTTTTTTTTGTGTTTTTTGGGATTCGTCGTTTGAGGGATTCTTGTGGAGGGATAAGGCGGTTGGGAGCCGCAATTGTCTTTGTGGAGTTAGCAGAAGTTTTTGCGAGTCTCGAGGACGGTGTTTTGTCTCCGTTCCTTGGATTCTTTGTTTTTGTCCTCGGGGCGCTGGTTGGTAGTTTTCTTAATGTGGTTATCTATCGTGTCCCTTTGGGGCGCTCGATCGTGCTGCCTCCCTCGGCCTGTACGACCTGCAACACTCCGCTGCACTGGGCTCATAATCTGCCTGTCGTCTCGTATTTCGTTCTTGGTGGCCGATGCCGGTATTGTGGGAGTTCCTATTCGATTCGTTACGCCGCCTTGGAGTTTCTGACGGGCCTGTTCTTTCTGTTTTCGTGGGACAGATTTGGTGTCTTCAGCCTTCTCTTCTTGAAGGCTGTGACTCTCTTCTCATTCTGTTTGGTGGTCTTTTTTATCGATCTTGACCACTGGATTATTCCCGATGGGGTCAATCTCTTGGGCGTGATCTTTGGACTGGCGTTCAGCGTTGTCGTTCCCTTGAGCTCGTTTCCCTGGCTGGAGCAGTCGCTCGGCACGACGCTCTCTTCGGTGCTCTGGAGCTTGCTGGGGGTGGTGACGGGGGTGGCTTTCTTCTGGAGCATCCAGATTGTCGGGCTGATCTTGGTTAAGCAGGAGGCGATGGGGGGAGGCGACGTTAAGTTCGCGGCCCTCATAGGAGCTTTTCTGGGTCCGGTGGCGGGGTTTTGGGCCTTTCTTGGCTCTTTCTTCCTGGGCGCGATGTTTGCCATTCCGCTGCTCGTGCTGCGGCGTGGAGGGGGCAAGGACCCAATACCTTTCGGTACGTTCATGGCGGTCGCTGCTGTTTTGTTTTTCGTGTATGACTATTCCCTCGTGTTCGACCTTCTGGACCGATTCGTTTTAGGGGGCTACTGATGAGAGCTGCGAGGGACTGTCGTTATGCGGGGGCTTTCGGGGGGTGTCATAAATCAGAAGCAAGCCCTTGCTATCTGTTGCAGCAGATGCTAGGCTCATTCGACTTCTTATGCTTCTCGCTTAGGTTTGTCGTCGCGGCTTGGGTGCAAGTGGCCCTTAGGGTTTTGCGGTAGGAACGAAGCTGTAGAGGAAATCGGATCGCGGGCGAGAAAACGCTCAGCCAAACCAGCTCAAAATTCTCTTATGTAGTTAGGAAATCCTGAACTCTTTTGTAGGTTCAGGTAGGGGTTTAAAAGTGGACTTTTTCAAACGACTTTTCCAGAAGGCGCCCGATATGGGGGCCATAGATATTGGCAGTAGCTCCGTGAAGCTCGCCGTGGTAGACAAGAAGAAGTCTGGGCAAGATGAGTTGCTGTACTTTGCAGTCGCTCCAACACCCCCGATGACCATCAAGGACGGCTCCATACTGGATGCTCAAACGTTGGGCGATACGATCGCCGGCCTTCTTCGGGCAAACA
>CAZVVF010000685.1:0-3375 GCA_964630575.1 uncultured Burkholderiales bacterium
CTTGGGCGATGTCAGGACTCTGTCGATCGATCGACAAGAGGACCGGACAGCTTCTAGAGTCGATGCAGTAGTCCGGATTGTCGTACCCGATCTCGAGGAGAGTCTGGCGAACGACGTGGGTCAAGTCGACCCGAGCCGTCGAAGTGATTTGGCCTGCCAAGTGAATGCACCCGGTGTGCGCAAACGTTTCACAAGCGACTCGCGCTCTTGGGTCTTGAGCCAAGTACGCGTCCAGTACGGCGTCAGAAATCTGATCACAAACTTTATCGGGATGTCCCTCAGTGACAGATTCTGAGGTAAAAAGGTGATAACTCAATGGTATGGTCCTCCGGTGGGATTAATATTGACTGGGCAACGCCCAGCTCTTTTTAAAAATTAGACCAATCCGGGGAAGTACCGGATTGGTCTCAATGACTCAGTAACCGTGCGCTCTAGCTGGAATAGCTCTCTGTGAGGGATTTACGTTCAAACGAGAACGAAGAAACCGGAGAAAACTACCAGCTGGCCTTTCGCATGCCAGGAACCATGCCCTGATGAGCTAGTTCTCTTAGAACGATACGAGATACACGAAACTTGCGATAAACCGCCTTGGGGCGTCCTGAAATTAGGCAGCGGTTCAATACCCTCACTCTCGCACCATTTCTGGGCAGAGACTGAAGCTGGAACATCACCGCTTGCTTCTCTTCAAAGTCAAGTTTCGGGTCCTTTAACTTGGCCCGCAATTCCTTGCGTTTTCCTTCTTGCTTATCCGCCATTCGAGCCCGCTTTTTATTGCGAGCAATTGCGCTCTTTTTAGCCACATTGGCCTCCCTTTTTAAGCCCACGCTCAATGGCATACAGACTCAAACATTGGACGACAATGTAGCAGGATTGCAGTTCGGGGTCAACCTTTTTCGGCGGTTAAACTGCAAAAAGGTGCTACAAATTTCGAGAGGAAAGGTTTCAGCAGGTTGTTCAAGGGCAGCCTACACGAACTTCAAAAGGAGCTTTGACGCTTGAAGGTTCTCCTCTGGACCCACAATTCATCTCTCGACAACCAGGTATCGGACCTCGTCTCTGCCACTGGAGCAATCCTTTTTCGAGCCAAGACAATCGACGAACTGGCCGCCGTTGCGCGAACGGAACAGCCCCTCATGATCTTGCTCGGACCGGGACCGAATCCAGGCCTCGGCCCCCAAGTTCAGGAACTCGCGAGCCATCCGGACACCCGCTGGACTCCGATGGTCCTACTCTCCGACACGGCCGCGAGCCAGAAGAATTGCGCTTCTTTGCTGGACAGGGGCGCCGGCTCCATCATCGACTGCCAAGGGACAACCACACTGCTCGCCGCTCAATTTAGGGCCCTCCACCGAAACGCTCTCCGGCTTGCGACCCTGCGCTCGACCCGTCTCACCGACGAAAAGACCGGCTTTTACCATCAGAGCTTTCTTCTGGACCAACTCCAAGTACTCTGTCGCAAGAAGCGGCGTGACGGCATCTCCTTCTGCCTCCTGTTCCTGGAACTGCGCGGAGACGAGACGGCCGTCCACAAGGCTGCCCTCAGCCTATCGAACACGGTTCGCGGTGCGGATCTCTTCGGGCGCTGGGAATCCCAACTCTTCGCCGTGCTCCTGCCCAGCAGCCAGCCCACCCAGGCACGCCTCCTCGCCCAGCGATGCGACACCATCTTGACGGACCACAAAACTCCCTCTCGGGCCGCCCTCGTGTCCTCAGACTCTGGAGTCGTGGAGGCCGAAGCGTTCGTGGAGACAGCCCTCAACGTTCTGGACGAAGCCTGGAGCGGGACTCCGTTTCTTTGGCAATGGGACGGCACCAACCAACAGGCCAAGGCCTGCGAACTGTAGCCGACACCATGGACGTCACCCTACTCTTTCCCGCTGGCCCACCGCGGAGCGAAGAACGCCTCGAGAGCGCGCTCAGAGCCGCCCGCGCAGCCGATGCATCCCTGAACATCCTGCGACCGAGGCCCATATCGCCCCGACGACCGGACGACTGCCTCGATTATTTGGCCGGCGACGATCAAGCTCGAAGCCAGGAAATTCTTAATTTTCTCCGCTCAGAGAGCGAAAAGATAGGGTGGTTCGGACGAGGTGGGTTCGGAGTCACGCGAATCCTTTCTCAACTCGGAAAAGACTTGCCCTCGGGTCAGCCCGTCGGCAAGAAGCTCTGGATGGGATACTCCGACATCAGCGCCATGTTCGGCTTCGTCAAAACGCAAAAGCTCCCCATCGACTGCGTTCACGGCCCCATGCTATGCGCCTTCCGGGAGCAGCCCAACCCGGCCCAAGTCCTTGATGCACTCCGCGGAATAGCCCACCCGATCCCCTTGTTGAGCCCCCCCCGAGAGCTTTCTTTTTCCGGCACCATCTGGGGAGGGAATCTCGCCGTGCTGGCCAGTCTCTGCGGCACGGACTGGTTGCCCACGCCCAGCGCCGAAGAAACGATCTTTCTTGAAGACGTGGAGGAAGCCCCTTACCGTGTCGACCGCTACCTCACCCAACTCGAAGCGAGCGGATTCTTCAGCAAGACTCAAAGGGTATTCCTCGGCACCTTTACGGGCTTTGAGCCTGCCGAGGCCGTCTCCCGAGCTGCCGAGCTAAGATGCCGTCAACTCGGACTCCATGTGCTGGGGACACTGCCCGTCGGCCACTCAGAACCGCACTCTCCTCTGTTTCTCGACCATCCTTACCGCTACTGCCGGGAAACGAATAGCCTCCTCCCCCAGTAGGCTCAGCCCGAGACAATCCATAGCCGAACCCAGCCCTCGATCACAAGGGCTAGCTAGCTCAGCAGCCGAACGCCCCTCCCATGCACGCGGACTGGACCTCAGCTTTGCAACAGGAGCAAGATGCCCAAAACATCTTCCTGGAGCTTCTCAACCACGACCCCAAGGAAGCCCGACGGCAATTCAAAGCCGTTGAACAAGAACTCATCGAAGAGCGACTGCTCTTCGGTGACAAGCCGCTCCCTCTGATCTTTCCCCCTTTCGTCCTCTCCAGGAGCCGATGGAACCACCTCGCTCAAGCCCTGGACGAACTCAACGCGGTCCTGACGACCCTTGAGCCCAAGCTGGTCGAAAAGCGTTGGCTAGACTGGCTCGGATTCCAACCTGAAGAACAGGAGTGGATCAGAATCGCCAACCAAGTTCAACCCGGCCAAACGATATCCCGAGTGGACGGCTTTCTCTCCGAGGAACCCGATTCCGCCGGAACCTACAAGATCGTAGAACTCAACATCGACTCCCCAGGCGGAGGAGCCTTTCTCGACGCGAGTTCCGAGATCGTCTGCCGCTCAGAGCTATGGCAAGATTTTGCCAAACAAGCTCCGGGCTCCGTCATCGGCTTCCGAGAAGCCCTCTACGACCACCTGGACAAT
>CAZVVF010000686.1:0-3368 GCA_964630575.1 uncultured Burkholderiales bacterium
GTCGAATCCCGCCTGCGAACAGAGGTCCAATGAATCAGAGTGCCGACCCAAAACGATCCCGCCTCGAAGCCCTGAAAAAGCTCCATCTCATGGACACGGCACCCGAAGAGCGATTCGACCGCATCTGTCGGATCGCCTCACAGCTCCTCCAGACCCCCATCGCCTATGTTTCCTTGCTAGACGACGAACGGCAGTTTTTCAAATCGGCGGTGGGTCTCGGAGAGATTCGAGAAACGCCGCGCGAAGGGTCCTTCTGTACCCACACGATCGAGGCCGAGCAAAGTCTCTACGTACCCGATGCGTGCACCGACGAACGATTCAAAAACTCCCCTTACGTCCAAGGTCCACCGGGTGTGCGATGCTATCTCGGTGAGCCGCTGTTCTCCAGCGATGGCTATGCCGTGGGAACCTTCTGTATTCTCGACTTGGAGCCCAGGGAACTGGACCCGCAGTTGAGGGCGACCTTTCGCGACCTCGCCGACTTAGCCGAGCGGGAACTGCAACTGCTAGCCCAACTCCACCAGCAACGAAAGCTCACCGAGCTTACCAGCCATCTCGCCTCCAGCTTGGAACAGCGAGAGATCGGCGAGGTCCTTCTCCAGACCTTGACCGAGACGGTCCATTTTGACCGTGCCGCTGTCGCTGTTCGGGAAGGTCCCCACTTGAAGATCATCGCCGTCATTGGCGACCGCTCTCGCTCGGACCGCCTCACAGACCACGATGGTCCGCCGTCGTGTTTTGCCGAGCCCGCCGTCGAGTCGGTACGGGTCCCGATCCTTCATCAGGGACGGGAACTCGGCGTCCTATGGGTCGAGCGAATGGAGGAGCTCAGCTTTTCCCGCATAGAGCTCGAACAGATCTCTTCCTTCGTTGTCCAGGCCGGTTTGATCCTAGAGAATCGGTCCATTCTGGCCAATCTGTTTGAGCAGAGCCGACTGACATCCCTGGGCTCTCTGGCCTCGGGCGTGGCCCACGAGATCAACAGCCCTCTGGGAGCGGCCAGACTAGGCGTGGAATCGGCCCTGCGCATCCTCGACCCGGGGCAACAGAAGCTGGCCAAGAAACTCTACAGAGTCAACGACTCTTTAACCCGGGCCAGCAACATCATAAAGAGTGTTCTCCAGTATGCTGGCGAGGGACCAGCCATCGGCAGCGTTTCCGACCTCGACGCGATCGTGGGTCAGGCCCTGGCCCTGATCCAGCACGATCTGCGCAGCGCCAAAGTGAGCGTGGAACTCAACCTCAAAGCCAAGAGCCGCGTTGGCTTTCCCCAGAATGAACTCCTGACACTCGTGCACAATCTCCTACAAAACGCCTTCTGGGCCGTTCTTCAGCCCGGCGCTACGGCACGGACCATTCGCCTTTTCTCATGCCGAGAACAGGACCGAACCCTCCTTAGAGTCCTGGACTCAGGGCCAGGCGTCAGGGACTCCATTCGAGGTCGAATTTTCGATCCGTTCTTCACCACCAAAGAGCCCGGCGAGGGGGTTGGGCTTGGATTATCGGTGAGTCGGCGCTTGGCCGAGCAAGCCGGTGGTCGATTGGAATTCCATCCCAGCGAAGGGGGCACCGAGTTTCGCTTGACCCTGCCCACCAGCACTTGTTAGGGAACCGAGGCAGGCTGGGATGCCCCAACCGGGAAGCGACCCCACAGGGAGATTGTTGATGTCACGAATACTCATTGTAGAAGACGACAAATCCATGAACGAGATACTCGTTGAGACCTTGGAGGATGAAGGGTACGAAGTCGAATCGGCCTTCTCGGGGAAACACGCCCTGAGTCTTGCCCAGCGGAACTCCTTCGACCTCGTGGTCAGCGATGTTCGGCTTCCTGGGATCGATGGCGTGGAAACCCTCAGCGCGATCAAGGAGATTGCCCCGAGCACCAAGTGCATCGTCATCACCGGTTACTCCAGTGCCGACACACCCATTCGTGCCATCCGTCTCAAGGTCGACGACTATCTTTTCAAGCCCTTTAGCCTGGACTACTTTCTCAGGTCGGTGGAGCGAAGTCTGGCTCAAGAACAGAAGAAAGAACACCGCTTCGACCTGGTCAAAAAGGTCTTTTCCATCTTTGAGCGCTACAAGGACAACGCCTTGGTCGATCTCGTAGCCGAGCGCCAAGAGGCCTTTCGTGGAATGTATCTCGGAACCCGATCAGGATATCTGCAGAGGGAAGCCTCGGCTGAGGTTTACTCCAAGCTCGAGGTTCTTGAAGACCGCTTCCGAGCGCTCCTCAATGCCCCCACCACCGACATCAAGGCGGCTCGCGACCTACAGAACTCCTACACCGACCTCTCCAATCGAATCGCCTCCTTGGAACTCGGAGCCAACGCCGATGAGCAACAAGAGCCGATCCCGGCCGATCAGATGTCAGCGCTGTACGACGCCATTTGCAGCAGTCAGATCGGGCTGGACGACCTCCAGTATGCCCCCCTTCTCAGAAAAACACCCGACAATCGCTTCGAGACACTGCAGGAACTCATGGAACTCAAACGGCGTTTGTGGCCTGGCTTGAGTTCGCTCTAAGTGAAGAGTCCAGCCTCAAAACGTCTCGCTGCCCTCGTCACCTTCCTGGTCATCCTGCTACTAGACCAGGGGACAAAGCATTGGGCGAGCCAAACTCTAGCAGGTGCCCCAGCCCAGAAGTATCTGGGGATTCTGACCCTGTCCTACGCTCAGAACCACGGAGCCTGGGGTAGCCTCGGCGCAACTTGGAGCCCCCTTCTCAGAGGGAGTCTGTTCGTGGTCTTCCCGGCGCTCGTGCTCCTGATCCTCGTCGTTCACATTTTCCGCCAGAGCGATCCTCCTTGGCTAGAGGCTCTAGGGGCAGCCTTTCTCCTCGCCGGCGGTGTCGGGAATCTCATCGACAGAGTCCGATTCCAATACGTGGTCGACTTTTTGTACGTGGGTTACGGTCCCGTTGGCACCAATATTTTCAACATCGCAGACATGGTTGTTCTGATCGGACTAGGGTGTCTGCTGTGGGTCTCCTGGCAACAACGGGACAAACCTGAACCTTGACAAAACTCTCCCCGAAACGAGCCTGAGTCACCGGGCTCCCAGCCAACATTGAGCGCACCTCGAAAGCACGGAAAAGGGCCCCGAAATTATGCTGAGAAACATTGTCAGTTTTGACACCGATGAGGACGGAGAGTGGCAGGTCCGGTTGGACTGCGGCCATCGGCGTCACCTCCGCCACGACCCACCCCGAGAAACACGACCCGATCTGGCTGACCCCGCCAGCCGAGAGGCAGCCATTGGGCAAAAGATCGAGTGTGGCCGGTGCCGACAGCGAACGATACCAGAGGGAGCCACCGTCTACAAAAGCACACCGACTTTTGACCAGGACACCGTACCCAAAGGCC
>CAZVVF010000687.1:0-1525 GCA_964630575.1 uncultured Burkholderiales bacterium
CCTAAAAACCTAGCACACGTCCACAAGCAACGCGTCCTAGAAAAAGGGTGTGCCCTCGTCGCCACCCCCGAAACGGAGTTAACCATGCTAAATCTTGCAGAATATATCTGGATCGACGGCACCAAGCCGGATCCCATCCTTCGCTCTAAAGCCAGAGTTGTAAATTTTCCTAAAGGCAGAGAGCTCATGCTTTCTGACTTCCCCACCTGGGGTTTTGACGGGTCGAGCACCAACCAAGCTCCCGGTCATGACTCAGATTGTCTGCTGAAGCCAGCCTGCTTCGTGAAAGACCCTATCCGCGGTGAAGGCAACTACTTGGTTGTCTGCGAGGTCTATCTTCCCGGAGGTGAACCTCATCCGAGCAACACGCGAGCTAAGCTGCGCAAAGTTCTCGACGCCGGCGGAGCAGCCCACGAGCCTTGGCTCGGATTTGAGCAAGAGTACACCATGTTCGACGGAACGATCCCTCTAGGTTGGCCTGAAGAGGGCTTTCCAGCCCCTCAAGGTCCCTACTACTGCAGTGCCGGTACCGGCAGGGTCATCGGGCGAGAACTGGTCGAGCGCCACACCCGTGCCTGCCTCGACGCCGGCATCATGCTTTACGGAATCAATGCCGAAGTGATGTACGGACAGTGGGAGTACCAGATCGGTTACCGAGGTCTAGAAGGCGAGAGCGCCGACGTTCTCAACGTCTCGGACCACCTCATCCTGGCCCGCTGGCTCATGGAGCGATTGGGCGAAGAGTTCCAAATCTCTATCTCGCTGGCTCCCAAGCCTGTCAAAGGAGACTGGAACGGCGCCGGAAACCACTCTAACTTTTCGACCAAAGAGATGCGCTCTCCAGCAACCGGACAGAAGGTTATCGACGCGGCTATCAAGTCCCTAGAAAAGAACCACGACCTTCACATTCAAAACTATGGAGCGGGCTTGGACGAGCGCCTCACCGGGGCCCATGAGACCTGCCACATCAGTGAGTTCAGGGCCGGCCGAAGTGACCGCGGTGCCTCCATCCGAATTCCAGCTCAGGTAGCCCTAGACGGCTACGGCTACATCGAAGACCGACGTCCAGCAGCAAACTGCGACCCTTACCTGGTCTCAGCGCTCTTGGTCAACACGATTTGTGAACTCGGAGTCGAACTCTTCGCCGATGAACGAGTTCCGGCTCTCGTCTAAAATCTAGTCCCCTATCGATCCAAAAGGCCCAGCTTTCGAGCTGGGTCTCTTTGATCTGCAAAGGGCTTTTTCGCCCGCTCGCGCAACTGGCGTCGAGACAGGTTTTGGAAAGGACGGACCGCAAAATGCTTGAGACCGCCAAACAGATAGCCCTCGAAGCCGGAGCCCTTCTGAGGGAGGGACAAGAGAAAGGGTTCTCCTTAGAGCGAAAATCCACCAGCATCGATCTGGTCACCGAGTACGATACCATGGCCGAAAAGCTCGTTGTATCGACCCTCGAGAAGGCCTATCCCGACCATGGCATTGTTGCCGAAGAAGGCAGCTCTCGTGAGTGTCGAAGCGCTCAGGGCTA
>CAZVVF010000687.1:1535-3365 GCA_964630575.1 uncultured Burkholderiales bacterium
CCCTCGACGGAACCAACAATTTCGCCCACCTGATTCCACACTTTTCCGTCTCCATCGCGCTCTTCAAAGCCGACCAACCCGAGGTCGGGGTTGTCTACGACCCCATGCGTCGAGAGCTGTTTTGGGCCCAACGCGGCCAGGGAGCCTTTCTCAATGGCAAGGCGCTGCGCGTCTCATCGGCGGAAAAGGTGGGGGACTCTATCCTCAGTTCCGGATTCCCCTACGACAGACACAACTCCGAGGTGGACAACTTGAGCCAGATGGGCGCCTTCCTAAAAAAGTGTCAAGGCTTTCGAAGATTCGGATCCTGCGCTCTGGACCTCTGTTATTTGGCAGCCGGTCGCTACGACGGTTTCTGGGAGTTCAAACTTTCGCCCTGGGATGTGGCAGCCGGCGTGCTTCTGGCCACTGAGGCTGGTGGAACGGTGACCCGGATCGATGGCTCGAAACTCGGCTATCTCACCGAGCGCAATCACCTCGTGGCGAGCAACGGGCGAATTCACCAAGAGATGCTCCAAATCCTCAAGCCGACTCTCACCCAGGCCCACCTCCACACCGGATCAGAAGTGCTCTAACGAAGTACCGGATGCCCGACAGGCCATCCTCAAAAACGCTGCGAAGGCGAACTTATGAAATTTGGTGCATTCACTCCCCAGGGCTGGAGACTCGATCTCCTCGGTTTCGACAACGGCTTTTCCCAATATCAGGCGATGCGCGATGGAGCCCTTGAGCTCGAGCGACTCGGCTACGACAGCGTCTGGCTCTACGACCACTTTCACACCGTGCCTGAAGCCACCACCGAAGCCTGTTTCGAGGTTTGGACTTCCACCGCTGCCATAGCCGAGGCGACCTCCACGATTCGCCTAGGACAGATGTGTGGTTGCAACATCTATCGACCACCGGCTCTGTTGGCGAAGATGACCTCGGTGATCGACTGCATCTCCAACGGCCGCCTAGACTTTGGCTTAGGTGCCGGATGGTATGAGCACGAAGCTGTGGCCTATGGATACGACTTTGAGCGTCCTGCCGTGAGGATCGGTCAGTTGGATGAAGCCGTTCAGATCATCAAGGGAATGTGGACTCAAGACTCTTTTCAGTTCCAAGGCAAACACTACACCATCGGCCACGGACAGGTGAAGAACTATCGCGGGAAAGACGTCGAACTCCAAGGCGCCATCAATCACCCTAAACCAATTCAATCACCCCATCCCCCTATGTGGCTGGCCGGTGGCGGAGAGCAGCTCACCCTGCGCACAGTAGCCCGCTATGCCGACTACTCCAACTACGGAGGTTCTCTAGATCAGGTCCAGCACAAGAATTCGGTCCTCGATGAGCACTGCCAAAAAGTGGGACGAGACCCGAGGGACATCACGCGCTCCATGAACATCAACGTGATGTTGGGCAGCGACTCTGAGATCGACAAACTGCTCAAAGAAAGCGGTCGATCAGAGGCGGACATCGCAGCCGTGAAAAACATGATTTTTCCTCAGGAGCCCCAAGCGCTCATCGACAAGCTCGCCACCTACCAGAAAGAAGCGCGAATCGACTACGTCATCTGCTACTTTCCCGACTTTGGCAAGGGCGATTCGGTCCAGCGCTTCGCCGAGGAAGTCGCGCCCCACCTCCGTGCTGAGGATCTGGCTTGAGACTTATCGGCAGAAGCCCCGACTGCAGCCTCTATCAACTGAGCGACAGTCCGCAAACACTCTTGGCCTCAACCCCGCAGAGCCGTTCCATTTGCAACGATCCTCTGATTTACGGGCTCGAATATACGGAGAGCCTCAAGACGGCCTGCCACAACGTCCTTCAACTCGTAGACCTCCCCTTGGT
>CAZVVF010000688.1:0-3363 GCA_964630575.1 uncultured Burkholderiales bacterium
CTCCTCGTTGTCTGAGTCCGCTTCCGGTCGACGAACGCGCAGAACGAAATCGTCTCCCAGAATTTCCCCATCTTCGGTCGGCGGGAGTATCTCTCCGCGGTCAGAGGCGGGGTTCCCCAGAGGCACGCCGGACCACGAGAGCTTCCAGGGGTAGCTGTTGAGTTGCACCTTGGGGGGTGTCTTTAGCTTCTGGAGTTCCGACAGGTAGCGGAAGAGACGTCCGATTCTCTCTCTCGCATTTGCCAATTGGTCAGGGGAAAGGGTCATAAGGTTGGACGGCTTCTCCTCGGACTTTTTGAACCCTGCCGAAAGGTTGTCTTTGTCACTATGGCTTGGCATCTAGGCGCTCAGGAACAGGTGCTTTCGCTCGTCGCTTTGGCCTTGTGACCAACTCTTTCGGCAAGTTCTTTGGCCCGTTTCAGATTTTCTCTGATCAGTCGGCATCCGCCTTGCCAGAACTCAGGGTCCGCAGCGTCTATGTCGAGCTTGGAAAGCAGCTCTTGCGGGGAGCGACTCCCCCCAGCGGCCAGAAATTCAATGTACTGGTCGATAAAAGACTCCCCTTGCTCCTTGTAGCGCGCGTAGAGCGAGAGAACGAGGAGTTCTCCGAAAGCGTAGGCGTACACGTAGAACGGGGTTTGTATGATGTGTGGGATGTAGGCCCAGGTCCATTGGTGGGCTTCACCGAGGGTCAAGGACTTTCCGAACATCTCACCCATGCAATCCTGCCAAAGCTCATTGAAGCGGGCTGTCGAGAGTTCACCTTCCTCACGCCGGGCCTTGTGGATGCGTCGTTCGAAGCGAAACATGGAAACCTGGCGAAAGACAGTGGCGAAGGTGTCTTCGAGTTTTTCGCAGAGAAGGGCTAGTCTCGCTTCGTCGTCTTCTAGCTCTCCAAAGAGCTTCTCAAAGGTCAGCATCTCACCGAAGGTGCTCGCGGTCTCGGCCAAGGGGAGCACGGGATGGTAGTCCAGCACGTGGTGTTTGGAGGCGAGTTGATCGTGGAGACCGTGGCCGAGTTCGTGGGCCAAGGTCATGACGTCTCGTGGCTTGCCTGTGTAGTTGAGCAGGATGTAGGGGTGGTGGTCAGGGCTAACCCCGGCACAGAAGGCTCCACCTCTCTTCCCTTCAACCGCGGGTACGTCGATCCAGCCCTGGTTAAAGAAGGGGAGTGCGAGTTCGTGCATTTTGGGACTGAAGGCGCGGTAGGCATCGAGTACGATTTGGCAGGCCTTTTCGTAGGCTATGCTCTCCTCTGTTTTCTTGAGGGGGGCATAGCGGTCGAAATGGGCGAGATCGGGGATGCCAAGGAGGGTGCTCTTGAGTTCGTAGTACTCTTCGACAATGGAAAAATTGTTGGCACACACCTCCACCATCGTGTCCACGGCTTCCTCTGGAAGCTCGTTGTCCAGGTGTCGCGAGGACTCAGGGCGCTCGTAACCTCTCAGGCGGTCCATGACCTCTTTCTCGGCTAGCAAGGTGTTCATGATGAAGGTGAGAGTCGGTGTGTTTTGCTCAAGCGTTGCGGCCAGGCTGAGGCTGGCCTTTTCGCGCATAGCTCGATCGGGGCTGTAGTTGTAGGCCAATAACTCGGACTGGGTCAAGGATTTGACCTCGCCATCGACCTCGAGGTCGAACTTCATGCGCGATACGGTTTCGGTGAAGAGTCTTCGGAAGGCGCGACCTCGGCAGTTGGCCGTTTCTTCTAGGATCGTTTCTTCGCTTTGGGAGAGATGATATCGGGCGCTCTGGCGCTGGACATCCAGGTAGTGTCGATACTCGCTCAGCTCCGGAGCTTCGAGGTATTGTTGGAAGACACTGTCCGATACCTTGCCCAGTTCGAGGTCGAAAAACAGAAGCTTGGTGGACACGCGGCTACTCTTTTCGCGGACCTTTTGCAGCAGAGCTCCACGGGTGGAGTCGGTGGTGTCTGTGCTGTAGTGAAGCGATGCGTAAGAGCCCACTTTGGTGGCCAGGTTGATGATCTCGGTGTAGCGGTCGATGGCCTTTTTGAGGTCCTGTGCTGGGCACTCTCCGGCGAGAATCTTTCCCTGAAAGTCGCTCTGGAACTTCACGGCTTGTTGCTCGAGTGTGGCCAGGTCTGAGTCGATCTTCGGATCTTCAGTACCCTGATAGAGATCGGTGAGATCCCAGCGTGGAAGTTCCGATTCGGTTTGGTTTGGGGATTGACTCATAGTTACACTCCTTCTTGGCGGCACGGAGCCATTCTTTCACAAGATCCAGGAATCCTCGCATTCTCCAACCTATAGATCCGGCTAATGAAGATCGTGAGTTGGAACGTTAACGGAATTCGCTCCTGTTGGGGCAAGGGTCTGCAAGATTTTCTACAGGAGAATCGACCGGATGTGATCACCTTTCAGGAGGTGAAGAGTCAGCTCGAACGGCTGCCAGAGGAGATTCGAAATCCCGCCGACTATACAGCGATATGGCACCCCGGTGGGCGTCCGGGCTATAGCGGTGTGGCGGCTTTTGTCAGGAGCGATAGCGTTCAGCCTGTGTGGCATCTGTTGGGGATCGGGGTGCCCGAGTTCGACGCCGAAGGGCGGGTGATCACTCTGGAATTTGAGGACTTTTTTCTGGTCTCGGCCTACTTCCCCAACAGTGGGGCAGGCGGGCGTCGCGTTGAGTTCAAAAACCTGTTCTGCCGCAAGATGGAGACGTTCTGCTCGCATCTTTTGGGTCGTGGCAAGGGCGTCATTCTCACCGGGGACTTCAATATCGCCCCTCTGGATATCGACGTGCACCCCGCCGATCGCAGTTGTGGGTCTTCGGGCCTATTGCCTTCGGAGAGAAGCTGGATGAACGACCTTTGTCAGAAGGGTTGGGTCGATGTCTTTCGGCGCGATCACCCTGACGCGCAGGAGTGTTATTCCTGGTGGAGTTTCTTCGATCAGGACCGAGAGCACAACCGGGGCTGGCGGATCGATCACGTCTTGAGTTCGGCGGAGCTTGCCCCTCGACTCAAGGTTCAGATACTCTCAGATGTTATGGGTTCCGATCACTGTCCTGTGATGGCGATTCTGAGCTGAAGAGAGGATTGGGCCGTTCCCGTGGCGGATGTGCCCGCCGGATACACAAGAGCCCATCAGGCTACTGAAGAGAAGACGCCGGACCGGTCAGAGTCGGTCGAGCGATTCCAAATTGAGAGGATAGATTGTATGGAGAGAAAGATCGAGCATTGGTTTAGTCCAAGCCTAGGGAAAGAGATGGAGATCGTGAGCTATGGTCACTCGGGTTTTCCCTTGCTGCTGTTTCCGACGGCGGCGGCTGACTATCTGGAGTATGAGCGATTTCAAGCCGTGGATGCCATGTCCGGTGCTATTCATGCAGGGCGGGTTAAGG
>CAZVVF010000689.1:0-3362 GCA_964630575.1 uncultured Burkholderiales bacterium
GCGACCTTTATGGCGAAATGGTCTCCAGATTATCCCGGCCAGAGTGGGCACATCCACATCAGCCTTCAGGACGCGAATGGCAACAACCCTTTCTACGACCCTCGGGCCGAGGGGGGAATGAGCCAACTGCAGCGTCACTTCACCGCCGGTTGTCAGAAGCTCATGCCTGAACTCTTGGCGATGGTCGCTTCGAGCGTGAATTCCTACACTCGACTGATCCCTGGTTTTTGGGCGCCGACCAATCCGACTTGGGGCCTGGACAACAGAACCTGCGCTTTGAGGATCATCGGGGGAAGCCCGGCAGCGCAGCGCTTGGAGTATCGGATCGCTGCAGCCGATGCCAATCCCTACCTCGCTCTTGCGGCCACCTTGTTCTCCGGCCTGTACGGAATCGAGCACGGGTTAGAGCCATCGGATGCTGTGGTTGGAAACGCCTACGACCTACCGCCCGACCCGACCACGGCTCTTCCCACCACGCTCTGGGAAGCGGCTCAGCGGCTCAAGGCTTGCAGAGAGGCCAGGGAAGTTTTTGGCGATGTTTTTGTGGACCACTTCGCTGCCACCCGAGAGTGGGAGGAGAGAGAGTTTCGCAAGGCGATTACTGATTGGGAGATGGAGAGATACTTTGAAATTATCTGAGGCTGCTGACACGATTAAGGTCTATTCTCCGGCTGATGGCTCGGTCGTCTTCGAACGTCCGGTGGCCACTGAGCGCGAGGTGAAAAGGGCTGTCAAGAGCGCCAAGGCGAGCTTTGCCCGCTGGTCTGGTCTACCGCTCGAAGAGCGATTGGAGATTTTGACCAGGTTTACCGAAGCTCTGGTGGCTCAGGGGCCGGAACTCGCCACGGAGATCAGTCAGATGATGGGGCGTCCGGTGAGTCAGACGCCGGGTGAGATCCGAGGCTTCGAGGAGCGAGCGCGCAAGATGATCGAACTCGCTCCCAAGGCGCTGAGTTCGATTGAACTCGGAGAGGGTCGCCGAATCGACCGATTGCCCCACGGACTGGTCTTTGTGGTGGCGGCCTGGAACTATCCCTACCTCATCGCCGTCAACTCGATCGTCCCAGCCTTGGCGGCCGGGAATGTGGTGATCCTGAAGCACTCCTCCCAGACCATCGCCTGCGCTGAGCGTTTCGCCCAGGCTTTTGAAAAGGCCGGACTGCCTGAGGGAGTTTTTCAGGTGTTGCATCTGTCTCACCAAGCCACCGAGGAACTGGTCGGGAGCCGAGAGTGTGACTTGGTCAGCTTCACCGGTTCTGTAGAGGGTGGTCGGGCTATACACAGAGCCGCTTCGGGGACTTTTACTCCCGTCGGTCTAGAGCTGGGAGGGAAAGACCCGGCCTACGTCAGAAGCGATGCGGACCTGGAGTTTGCCGCAGAGAACCTTGCCGATGGAGCCTTCTTCAACAGTGGGCAATCCTGTTGTGGAATCGAGCGCATCTACGTTCATCAATCCCGCTTTGATCAGTTCGTGGACCTGCTGGTCGAACAGGCCCTCAAATTGAAGCTCGGGAACCCGATGGATGAGGCCACCAGCCTGGGTCCGTTGGTACGACCCAAGGCCGCCGACTTTGTGCGCCGACAGATGAAACAGGCCGAGGAGATGGGCGCGCAGCCGCTCTTGAAGCGAGGTCTGGGCGAAGGGGCTTATCTTCCTCCTGAGATTTTTATCGATGTTCACCACGGGATGAGGATGATGACCGAGGAGACATTCGGGCCCATCGTTGGGGTGATGGGGGTGGAGTCTGACGAGGAAGCGATTCTGCTCATGAACGACAGTCGCTTCGGTCTGACCGCCTCTATCTGGACCGAAGACCTACACAAGGCCGACCGCCTCGGCCGACGGCTCAACACGGGAACCGTGTTCGCCAACCGCTGCGACTATCTGGACCCATCGCTGGCCTGGACGGGAGTCAAGGACTCTGGTTGTGGCTGCACCCTGTCGGTGGTCGGCTTTGAGCAACACACACGACCCAAGTCTTACAACATGAGAAAGGTATCACGATGAGGGGAAACTGGAACTATCCAACACCGATACGATTTGGCGCACAGAGGATCGCGGAACTGGCAGAGGCTTGCCGAGAGCTAGGGATCGAGAAGCCTCTCATTGTCACGGACCCCGATCTGTTGACGCTGCCCCCCGTGCAAAAGGCTCGCGAGGCGTTGCAGGCTGCGGGACTGGAGTTTGCTCTCTTCGCTGGCGTGAAGGCCAACCCCAATGAGCAGAGCGTTGAAGCCGGTGTAGAAGCTTACAGAGCCGCTGGGTGCGATGGTGTGATAGCCCTGGGCGGCGGAAGTCCTCTCGACGCCGGCAAAGCTGTAGCGCTCATGGTGGGTCAGACTCGCCCCATTTTTGACTTCGTGGACGAAGGGGACAACTACAAACGGGTCAATGTCGACGGCGTGGCTCCCATTGTTGCCGTTCCCACGACGGCCGGGACGGGATCGGAGGTCGGCAGGGCTGCTGTGATCACCGACAGTGCGACCCGGTTAAAGAAGTTGATCTTCCATCCCAAGGTGCTACCGGGCAGGGTCATCGCAGACCCCGAACTGACACTCGGTATGCCTCGGGGCTTGACCGCGGCCACTGGAATGGACGCACTGGCCCACAATCTAGAGGCTTACTGCAGCCCCGTTTTTCATCCGATGGCTGCTGGTATTGCTCTGCAGGGCATGAGGCTGATAAGCGAAGCCCTCGAGCGTGCTTACACGGATGGTTCCGATCTTGAGGCTCGAAGCAAAATGCTGGCGGCCTCGATTATGGGGTCGGCGGCTTTTCAAAAGGGGCTCGGCGCGATTCACTCCTTGAGTCACCCTCTGGGCGGGCGCTATGATCTTCACCACGGAATGCTCAACGCGGTCTTGATGCCTTACGTTTTGGAGTTCAACAAGAAGGCCCTGGGCTCGAAGTGGCAAGAGATGGCCCACGTTCTCGGCGCCGACCCGCTGCGTTGGGTCTTGGATATCAGGAGGAAACTCTCGATCCCCAACACTCTAGCGGAACTCGGTGTGCCCGACTCGGCCGTAGAATTGGCCAGCGCGGCCACAGCAGACCCCAGTGCCGGGACCAATCCCGTGCCGCTCAACGACGAGAACCACCGGCAGTTGCTAGAGGATGCTCTGAGCGGACATCTGCGGGCCAACCAACTGGCCTGACCTGTTGGGAGAGCCCTGACCTCGCTCCCACGGCTCTTTCGACAGGCAGAGAAGCAAACGGCCAAGCTGTAACACTCTCTTAAAACGAATCGGGGCTCTTTGCTATAGCCTTAAACTTACCGGGGCCGTCTCACTCGTCGCTCGCCTCGGTGAAATAGGGGCGCTCGACCACGGCGCAACCCATAAGATAGGTGTAAGAACTATGC
>CAZVVF010000690.1:0-1275 GCA_964630575.1 uncultured Burkholderiales bacterium
AACGAGGATTGCCCTGCGATGGGCCATGTCTTGCAAATCTGTGATCGTGGAGTCGTTTTTTGGCACCTCTTCAGTGCCCTCGACTCAAACCTCTATACAATGGACTCAAAGACCTGTGTTGTCAGCCCAACCTTTCATTCCTTCCATCGCTAGAGCCGCTGCTCTCTCTTCGGCACAGTCGCGATGTCGGTGAGGTCCGGTCCAAACTCAAGAAGGTCAAAACGACCCCATCTGGAGCTATTGCAGCAGCAGACCCAGGGCCTGTCTAAAAGGTGACGACTGGGCAAACTCGAGAAGGGAGCTCTGGTCCACCCAACAGGGTCCCTTCGAACTCAAGGGGTCGCAAAGCAAGAAGCGATCATCCTCGCCGTGGTACTCCAAGAGCAGAACGACATGGCCCCCAGAGTAGTCCACTCCAACCCTCTCAGAATACCTCGCAGAAGCACTGGGATCGCCAGCGAAGAGAATCGGAGAGGAAGACGACACGAGGCGCTTCAGGGCTTCGAAATCCTTGACCCTCTGATAGGCGAAGCCGAGGTTTTCGGCCCCGCGCTCGAGGTCCACGAGGTTCACCAAAGTTAGGTGCTCGGCGGGTGCTCTACGAGGCCCAGAGGATGTCTGCTCGATCCCGTCCTTGCTAGGGTCGACGGTTGTCCCATCCGCTTGCGTAAACATCCAGTATCGAACAGCATCGATGCCATCCTGAGTGCTCTCGGGATCCCTAAGACCAGGGATGGGACGAAGAGGCTTGCTCTTGAGCCGACAAGCCATCAGCAAACTTGCTGGTCCGCAATTCTCGCTTCGCTCATCCCCTTTGGGATTGTAGAGCGGATGGCGGAACTGGGTCAGGTGAATGCTCTTCACAAGAGCAATCCCAGTTCCACGAGCGCGTTGCGAAGACTCTCGGGAGTCACCCCGATCTCTTCCTCAAAAAGCTCAACGGCTTTCTCGTAGTGAGCCACGGCCTCGGCCGAACGGCCCACCTTGGCCAGGCTTTCGATCAACAGAACGTGCGCTTCTTCTCGAAGGTCATCGAGTTTGATGAGCTCTCTCGATGCCGACTCGGCTTGCTGGAAATCCCCTCGCGCCAGATGAACGCGAGCCACCACCATTTGGACCTGGGTAAAGAGTGCCGACAGGCGAGAGCGTGTCGAGTCGATCCAACCTTCGTCCATGCCGTCTAAGAAACAGCCCTGATAGAGGTCGAGAGCGAGGCTCGCACGCTCTAGGGCTTCCTCGGGCTTGCCTTGCTTGATCGCCTCGATGGCCTGATGG
>CAZVVF010000690.1:1285-3358 GCA_964630575.1 uncultured Burkholderiales bacterium
GGCTTTTCTCCTCGAAATCCTGAAAGTCGAAGCGGCAAGGAATATCCAGGGCGATGGTCTTGTTCTTACGGCTGCGCGTGACCACGGCCGCTTTCTCATCCTCGAGTAGAGTCCTGACCGAACGGCGCAACTGGTGGATGCAATTGCGCAGACTGTCTCGACCCTTTTTCGGTCCGGCATCAGGCCAAAGTTCGTCCGTGAGAGCCTCGTTGCTCAGAGGCATTCGAGGGGTCAAGGCCATCTTCAGAAAAAGCCGCAGGGTCTTCTGGGTTTGCCAATGCTCAATACCGATGGTCCTCCCAGCGTAGTGACACTTGATCTGACCCAAAGTGGTGATCTCTATCCACCTCTCACCATCGGCCTCGGATGATTCGGAGACCGCTACCGGCTCACTGAGCGTGGTGCACGGCATCAGAACTTTTGTCCATTGACTCGGCTCGATGTCCTTGAGACGCTCCAGAACGGGACCGTGGCAAGGCTCTCCCATACGGGTGAGAAGGTTCCGAGCCAAGTGCCCTTTCACGTCTTGCACGATGGCATTGAGCAACACCGGTATGGTGTAGGGGCGATAGCGTTCGATGACGTCAAAAACATCGTGGGTATCCACCAGGTCGAGGAACTTGCGAAGATAGTCGAGATGGGATTCCTCGTCGCGCCCCTCAAAAAAGAGAGTCATGCAGGCCTGAAAGCCTAGAGCGGCGGCCAAGCCAGGTAGGTTCCCCGTACTCTGGTGCTTCTGGATAACACCGCTGAGGATCTCCTTTCCCGCAGGCCTGCGACTCAACCACTCCAGGAGCCCCCAAAGGAGTTGGTAGCCAAGCTTGTCACCCTGGCTTGTGCCACGGCTGCGAACCTCCTGGAGAACCTCGCGAGCCCGCTCCAACTCAGAGAGATCGCAGAAGACCATAAACTGCCCCGAGATAGCCCCCAAAGCCAGTCCTGGCTCATCCATCCTCGCGGCCATCTTCTCGGCGGTGACATAGGAGCGCAGGGCCCAATCCGTCTCGTGAATCTGGGTATAGAAGTGTCCCAAACTCAAATAGTGGCGGCAGTGAGCCAGTTCAAATTTGCGAGCCCGCCGATCGGACACGCTGGACTCCACAGAGGAGAGAACCCGCTCCAGAGCCTCCACAAATTGGGGGTCAAACTGGAGACCCGACAGTTCGCGCAGGCGAAGCATAGCCACTTCTTTGGACTCCGGTGGTCGATGCGCTTTGGGAGTCGCCAGGTCCACGTAGGCATCGGCCACGGCCATCAGTCGAGCTTCCAGGCATATCTGCTCCCCGGCGAGACCCAACAAGGATCCCGTTCCGTCGAACCACTCGTGCCGCTGATAGAGAATTTCACGACAGCCCGATAGCTGAGGAATCTTGGAGAGGATGTTCTCAAAGATCTGCTCTTCGCGCTCGTGAATGGAAACCTCACGACCGGTCTTATCTCCCAGGCCACTGATCGGCAGGTTTCGGTCGGCCTGCTTTTCTTCCATCTGAAGGAGCACTCCCAGGGTGTGAATCTCAGCGGCCCGCACCAGGCGCAAGCGACTTTCCTCGGGTAGGCCTACCTCTTCGGCAAGCTTCCCACAGTAGTGCGCCACGAGCTTGCAGTGGTCGATGTTGAAGGGGTTCCTCAGTTCCAATATTTTGACGAACGAAGTGAGGAGGTCGTAGCACAGGAGTTCCAAATCAGCAGACATAGCGAGGTCCTTTTTCTAGGTTTTATTTCGGCCCTTTTCAGGCCTTCGGGAGAAGAGATAAAAGGGGATCCCCAGCAACATCGTGGCCACCCCCCACAACAGCTTGGAGGGATCCGTCGCGCTTATCAGCCAGACGATGAGGCCAATGCAAACGAGGGCTATCAACGGTCCCCCTGGCACGGCAAACCCCACACCGGGGTTTCGTTTTCTCAGGACGACCAGCGCCAAACAGGTGGCCACATACTGAACAAACCTGGCCAAAACCCCAAGCTTAGCCAACTCGGCAAAGGTACCCGAGAGGCTCACCACGATCGCGCAGACCAGGGTCGCCAATATCGCCTTTTGAGGCACGCCGGTTCGGGGATGAAGCTCGGCTAAAA
>CAZVVF010000691.1:0-3354 GCA_964630575.1 uncultured Burkholderiales bacterium
AGCAAAGGCCCAGCCCATGAGCTCGCTTCGTCATTTCTCACTTCTCTTACTAAGCCTCATCGTCGTCCTGGGCGGCTGCCGATCAGAAAAGCCGACCTTCGACTCAGCCTCTCAAGAGTCGAGCCTGCAGATTGGACTCGAGGATGGAACGACACGCCGTGTCGGTTTCTTGGAGCTTCTCCAGCAAAACGATCTGAGCGAATTGACGCATCACGACTTTCTCTTCGGAGAAAAACGCCACTATCTCGGGCTCAACCTCTCCCAGCTCAAAAGATTGGCCGGTGCCGATGAGAGCTACAGTGTTCTCAAACTCCACTGCCGGGATGGCTACCGCAGTGAGGTAGAGCTGTCGGTGGTCGAGCAAGGGGAGTCTCTTCTCGCGGTTCGTGACCTACAGGCCGAGCCAGCGGCCTTCACCGACTATGAGGACATGACGTACCTTCGAACCCGTCCCGAGGAGCTGAGCAAAAAGCTGGAAGACCCCAATCTCGCAGCGCCGGAGCGAGAAGCCTTGAGCAAGGAACGAGAGCGCATGCAGACGCTGAACCGCGATCTCAAAGCTCTCGGCAACCAGGGCCCTTTCTATCCGGTCTTTCACCCGGCCCCATCGCTGCCCAAAGACAAACGTTGGTCGCCACCATTCTGCGTGGACAGAGTCACCTTCGCCAAGAGCCCGACCGACAAGACCGCCGCCCTACCCGAGGGGTTAGGCGAAGACCACCCCGCGGTCCGGGGCGCTCGCCTCTTTCAGAACGTCTGTGCGACCTGCCACAGCGTCAACGGAGTTGGTGGCGAGGTCGCGCCCGAACTCAACCGCCCCCTCTCAGTTACCGAGTATTGGGACGAAGCGGCCCTTAGACAGATGCTCAAGAACCCCGCTAAGGTCAGAGAGGGCAGCAAGATGCCAGCCTTTCACCTCGCCGATGATAAGATCGATGACATTCTTGCCTATCTCACCTGGATGGCCAACAACAAGAAGATCCAGAAGTGAGACGAAACGCTCTCGGTGCAATGCACTCTGATGCGGGGAATTGAGAACTCTCTCAGCGAACGTGCCCGTGAAATGGAGGCTGCATGCGCAAAGTAAAAGAGGTTATGAGCTCCCCCGTAAAAACCGTGGAGCCCCAAACAACGATCGCCGATCTGGTTTCGTTTTTTAGGGTCCACGATATTGGTGGAGCCCCCGTGGTGAACGACCAGGGGTTTCCCATCGGTCTCATCTCGCGCTCAGACGTGTTCGAAGAGTCCGACTCCAGCCAGAAGACCGTGGAGCAACTGATGACTCCCTTCGTCTTCGAGATGTCCCCCGAGGAAGACCTAAAGAAAGTGGCTCAATCCATGGTCAGCGCCAAGGTCCACCGCATCGTGATCGTAGACGAGGGCAAGGCGGTAGGCATCGTCACCTCCCTTGACTTGGTGGCTGACTACGCCGCCAGTATGGAGTAGCGCTCGAAGAGCGTCACCCTCTCCAGGGAGCCTCGCCTCCTCAAAGAGGCCGCTCCTTTTGGCTCACCGCTCGTTTGCGACTGCAAAAAGCACCTCCTTTCGGGGTGCTTTTTACGATCAAAGGGTCCGGGAATTCCCCAGAAGGACCCAAGATCTCTTTCAACTGTGAACGAAACACCTCTAAATCAACACATCTTGTAAACCGTTTGTAAACATCACCTCGGTTGTCCCTAGGAGAGTCAATCGTTAAGGACTTTTTCACGGCCCCTAGCTAATCTGAGAACACAATCGCTCAGGAGGAACCTGTGAACATTCAGACCACAAAAATCCCGGCCCAAACCGGAACTTTCAATAACAACAAAATTTCAGCAGCCGTGACTGCCGAGGAAAAGCCAGCCGCCCAAAGCGCCGCTGTCCCTCAAGAAACTTTTACCCCCGAAGCCCAAGGCGAAAGCCGAGGCTCAGCAGCCTGGCGCGGAGCCATCAGAAAAGGCGTCGCTTGGGGAGACACCCTGGAAAAGCCGCTCGGTGGAATGACCGCTATCGGTCTTGCCATCGGTAGTGGACTGGCCCTTTCACTAGGCGGCGCGATGGTCGGCGGCCTGGTCGGCGGAAGCTTCGGGCCTGCAGTCAGCGCCCTCCAAGCCAGTGGTCCTTTGAGCTTTATCACCGGTTCCTTCGGAAGTATGGGCTCAGCCATCTCCGTCGGCTCAACCATCGGTTCTGTAGCTGGTCTGGTCGGCGGTGGTGCCCTCGGACTCAAAGTGGGCGGCACGGTCGCTCGCGGAGTCGCCTTCCTCCCCGGCGCTGTCGTCGGTGGTATCCAGGGCGCTGTAAACCCTTCGAGTGTTCCTCCCGCTGAACAGAGCGACGTTGAAGCTCCCAAACGTCAGCAGGAACTGCGCGGACTCTTTAAAGCTGGCGCTAAAGTTGGCGGCGGTGTAGGACTCCTCTCCGGTGCTGCCGGAGGCTTCGTAACCGGTGCAACCCTCACCGCAGCAGGCGCGCTGGTGACCGACGTCGCCCAAGGCGACTTCTCGATGTCGAACTTCGTGAGCCAACTCGGAGCCACCGCGCTCATCGGCGGCGGAATCGGCGCACTCGGTGGTGCAGCCATCGGAGCCGCTGGCGGCGAGATGGTCTTCGGTAAAGCTCCTCAGTTCCTCTGGGACAAAACCGGCGGAAAATTCACAGCCAATCAACCTGGTATCCAAGAGCGTATCGAAAAGCGCGAGATTGAACTCGGCGACCGTCAAGAGAGTCTCGACCTCGAAGCCGAAAACCTGGCTCGTGAAACCTCTGGTTATCGCCAGCGTCACAACGAAACGTCTGAGGTTCTTCACAGACGCGAAGATCAGATGGCAGCCGACGAGAAACGAGTTTCCAGCGACCTGAACACGATTGAAACCAGGATCGAGACCAATGCCGTCGCCGATTACGAGAAGCGCTCGGCGGCACCGGACGCTGCGCTCGATGGCACTGGTTCCCACGCCGTTATCGGTGAGCGTGGCTCACTCGACGCCTGGGACTCCAAACTGCAAGGTTGGAACAGCGACCTCAACAACTTCCGCTCTGAGCTCATCGGCTGGGAGAAGAAGCTCGACAACAAAATCGATGTTGAAGCTGGTGCCATCTTCGGTGAAGAGCGCCAGCCCATCGACAAGCAGTTCAGCCAGATGCACGGGGTACTCGATGCCTTTGAAGGCCGCCTGAACAACTACGAAGTCGATATCAACAACCGCATTCAGTCCAAGTACGAATCCGGCATCGCCGCCGAGAAGCCAGGTGTAGAAGCCGACCTCAGAGACGCTCGCCGCGAGAAAGAGCGCTCCGAGAACGAACTGAGAAATGCCGAGTCCGACAAGAGCCGAGCCGCCTCTCAGTACAACTCAGCCCAACGCACCAGAG
>CAZVVF010000692.1:0-3354 GCA_964630575.1 uncultured Burkholderiales bacterium
GGCCGACTTGGCTTCAGGTCTGTCAATGGGGCTGCCAGATAGCAGAGGCTCTCGATTACGCCCACCACAAAGGTGTTGTGCATAGGGATATCAAGCCTGCCAATATTATTGTGGACGAGAAAGGGACCGCCAGAATTTTGGATTTTGGCATCTCCAGTCGCCTCGACGCTGAGGAGGACGGTGTGGTGGGTACGGTGGGTTTTATGGCACCGGAGCAATCCAACGGAAAGGTTGGACCGGCCAACGATTACTACAGTCTAGGTGTGACGCTCTATCGACTCCTTTGCGGAAAGATGCCGTTTGAGGGCGAGGACTACTTTCAGGTCTTGGCAGCTCAGAGTCTCTCTCGGTACACCCCTGTTCGTGAGCTTCTAAGAGGCGTGCCCGAGGCGCTCGACAAGGCCGTTGACCAGCTGTTGCAGCTGGAGGTTTCGGAGCGCCTGCAGAACTGTGAGTCTCTGCTTGGTCAGTTGAACGAGGCGATCGCCTCTTTGAGCTCCCGAGCGGATTGATACCGCTCTTCGGGTTTCTTCCTGAGTAGCTTGTCCACTAGGTATCTGAAATCAGGTGAGGCGGCGGTTTCTCCCAATGGGGGAGGAGCATCTTCGGTCAGCTTGCGAGTGAGCAGCTTCATAACGTCCTCTTCGTCGAAGGGGGGATTGCCGGAAAGCGCTTGGTAGAGGATACAGCCTAAACTGTAGAGGTCTCCTTGAGCGCTGCCTTTGCCACCTGTGATCTGCTCGGGGGGCATGTAGGTGGGAGTGCCTAGTGTCGAGTTGGTTTTGGTGATGGTCTCGTAGTGCTTGCCGCGGGCTAACCCGAAGTCTGCGATAACGGGACGGCCGTTAGAGTTTTTGATCAGGATATTCCCCGGTTTGAGGTCGCGATGAATCACTCCGAGTTCATGAGCGTACTCGAGTCCGTCGCAGAGGTCTTCGCACATCCTGGCGATAGTTTTTTCGCTGGGTTTGGACTGTTCGAGCCATTGGTCGAGTTCGACCCCTTCGACGTAATCCATCACCATCCAGAGCCGTTCGTTTTTCTCGCCGTATTCGTAGGCTCTCACGAGATTGGGATGAGCCAGCTTTCGGCAGATGTCGGCTTCACGCTTGAATCGTGCTCGAAAATCCTCGGACTTGCTCCACTGGGGAAGGAGTATCTTGAGCGCGTAGATGTTCGAATCGCCCTTCTGGCAAGAGGTGCACTTGTAGACCTGGCCCATGGCGCCTTTGCCCAAGAGCTCACCTCGGATGAATCGACCGTAGATCAACTCTTCCGGGGTCCTGGGGTCGTGCTCGTAGAGACCGGCCGGTGGTGCCGGTGGAGCCGCGTTGACCACGGTGTCGAGGGATGAGGATTCTCTGTTCTCGAGACTCTTTGGACTCTGCTTTGACCGGTGCAGAAAAAGGCTTAGCAAAACGAGGCCGAGGCCTGGCCAAAGGAGGTTGGTGAGGATGAGGTAGTGGGGTCTGAGAGGAATTTCTACGACCTCGGACTCGAGCGTGCTCTTGCTGAATCGACCTTGGCGGAACTTTGTGGAGAGAGTGAGTTCTTCTCTCTGGCCGATTTTTACGAAGGTCGGAGTTCGCAAGGGAGCACGAAATTGGGAGTCTTCGGCCGGCGTGTTGGGCCGTGCCAGGGGAGGGGAGGATAAGACCAGGACCCACTCGGAGTGCCCGCGGTTGGCGAGGTTCGTGTTTGTATTCACGATGAGCTGGGCTGGCGCTGTTTCGGGTTTGAGAGTGTCGACTAAACCGACTTGTTCGAGTTGAGCGAACTGCTCGCGAGCGATCGAGTCAGCCTCTGACTCGGCCCCTGCGATATACAAATTGACAGACAGAGACACAGCTGCAAGCAGAGAGCCGATACCCAGAAGAGTTTTGTAGCGATGGCGCACACCGGTTTTTTCTGCTCCTTGGCCGTGGCTCCCCCTTGCCTAGAGGCAACGATTGCTCATTGGACCTTTGACTCGTAAAAAGAGGCCGCTCAGGCAGCCTCTCTTTTGCTAAACCGGTCAGGGACGGCCAAGGGTCCGTGGTGTTGCTATCCGGTCACGTCGTAGGCACCGCCGTAGGGGGAGTCGTCGTAGGTCGTTGAGACATCGCCGTTTTCCGGGCTGAGTTCAGCCACCTTGCGCTGGGCGTGACAGCTGTAGTCGAGAATGGGGTTTGAGGTGTAGGCTGAGCGTCCGCGTCGGCTCATCGTGAGGATGGAAGTTAGTCTGTCTATTTCGTTCATTTGCGAGGCCACACTTTCTTGTTTTCTTGAACTCACTCTAACCTGATGGTTTAGTAAGTCTTTGAATCCAGAATGGGTAGTTGTTGACAAAATGTTACCCTGAGGTAAATCTGAAAAAAGACCTCAAAATTCAAGAGTCAGACTCCTCAGGAGAGTCGGCTCTTCACCGCCTGAATGGTGTTGGAACGGGTGTCCCTGGGAGGCAAAAAAAAACGCTCACCCGGGACGTTGTCCGTTGGCTGAGCGCTGCTGGCTAGAGGGGAGAGACTCGAGTCTAGCTGCTCATGCTGCCTGCGAGTCCCACGATGGCTCCGTAGGGAAGCGTGGCTCCGGCGACTCCCATAGCCACGGCAGCGGCGGTCCCTCCGAAGGATGACCCCGCGATGGCTCCAGTGATGGCGCCTAGAACCAGGCCTGTTTTGATCTTCTCACCAGGGGTGTGAACGGCGATGCTCGCTCCGGCCGAAGCCCCAACGAGGGCACCAGCGATCCCTGAGAACGCTCCGCTATAGTTTCCTGCCGCCGCACCGATAGCGGCGCCGAGAAGACCGACACCACCCATGATAGCTCCGGCTTTGATGTCATTGCTATCGATAGTAAAGGTGACCTTGTCCTGGGGTTGGTTTTCTGAGACAGCGGCGGGGGCTTGAGCCTGAACCGCTTTGGCTTGAATTCTTGGTCTCAACTGAGTGGATTGAATATTCATAGTGTTTCCTGCTTTCTGATCAGAGAGTAGCGCAAGAATCATTAGGAAAGGGTTAAAGGATTGTTACCGTCGGGCCTTCGGTCAAGATGTTTACTGCGGCCCCCTCCTGGCAGCTCTGAAGATCGACTTTTCCGGTGTTGTCGAAGTTGGCCCCTATCCAGTGCTCCCACTGAGATTCGCCTTCGCCCTGAGTTCGCGTGGTGAGAGCGACTCTCTCTGGCTTGACAATGATCGCTTGGACAGGCGAGTGGAACCAGGCTCGAAAGTTGCCCTTGCTATCGTACACCTTGGATGCACGCCAGCTCGGGCCGAGGGTCTCTCTGCCGATGCGTTCGATTTCCTCGCGCTCTACCGGCTCCTGGTTTTGGCTCAGGGGCGCCAGTTGTCGACACAATCGACGGATCGAGGTG
>CAZVVF010000693.1:0-3346 GCA_964630575.1 uncultured Burkholderiales bacterium
TGCCAGATAGTCGATGTCTGAGCGCATCACATAGTAGCCGCTGTCGGGGAAGGCATCCCGCTCCCTTGCCTGGTAGCCTAAAACCGCTTGGCCATAGGCTAGCAAATGTGCGCTGGATGGGGCTATCTCTTCAGTAGAGTCGCCAAAGAGAGCGATGGTTCCATCGGGATGGGTCAGAGACTTCTGAAAGTCCAGCATACCCCTCACTACAGGAACCAGGCTCTTGTGGGCTTCCGAATCCACCGGGATAAGATTCAAAATATCGAGGTACAGTTCCACCATCAAAGCGTGGTAAGTGAGGCTCCGTTCAAAGTACCCACCGTCGGCGAGAACTTGATCGGGTGTCTCTCGCAGAATGATGCCTAGCCCTCTCTGGAGCCATTCATAGGCTTCTCCTTGACCGCTAAAAAAGGAGCCGCCAAACACGAGTGCCCGGGCGTTCTCTAGGTAGTGGTTGCCGGGGTGAAAGTCTTCAAGGTTTCGGTAGAGATACTGGCATTGGCGATAGAGACTTCGCAGAATGATAGGGTCACTAGGACGCGACTTACACCATGAAACTATTCTGAGTGAGGTGGGAAAGGGATGCCAAGCGACCCCCCTGGTTGGAGGGTTTTGGGTCACCCAATCCCGGCAGAGCGACTCCCTCTCCTGAGGAGCCAAGAGGAACAAGTACTTGAAGTAGTGGAGGTTGAACCTCCATAGCATAGGAGCGTCCTCGGGGTTCCATTTGGTCGGCTTGCCTAGGTCCCTCTCTTGGGCGAGAAACCGAAAGCGACCCTCGTTGAGCTCTTCTCGGCTGTTCCAAGGACAGTGCTCCAACATCGGGACTCTGGAAAGGAGTGAGCCGCTCAGTGCAGCCGGAGGGGTCGGAAGTCGGTAGAGATGGAATCTTCTTTTGAGCCCTGACCAGATGCGACCAAAAATCTGCCTTGGCCTGAGATAGCGAACGGTATGAAAATAGAGGGAAACCGTTCTAAAGAGGCTCCCTCTCAAACCAGAACCTCTCGACTAGCGTGCTCAGAAGAGACGTTCGCTCTAAACTGCTCAATGTCGACCGAGTCGTCACGGCCCAGAGCTTCTTGTGCCGCTAGCACCGACAACGCCCCTCCCATCAACTCACGAAGAGGTATCGGTGAGCTTCCTTGCTTAAAGGCTGCCACCGTTTCAGCGATCTCTGTGGCCTGCCCCTTGTCTCGGACACGCTCTTGGAAATTGTGGGCTTTGTTATTGGAATCCCATACCTGGAGGCGCTGGAAGTCCAAGAGAGAGGCCGTTTTCCCCCCTCCGAAAATCTCGACATACTCCTTAGGACAGCCAGCTGAACCAAGGGTTGTGTAGAGCACCGTGCCCACAGAACCGTTGGGGAACGTGAAGTTTAGAAACACATTATCCCGGTTCTCCTGGTCCGCATGAGAGAGCCCAAGACACGTGGCCGTCACCCGACTGGGGAGCTCCCCGGTCAAAAAGATCAAAAAGTCTACAAAGTGGCACATCTCGCTAATGAGCATGCCGCCACCTTGTTCGGCGGCGTGAGTCCAGTTCTCCTTGGTGATAGGTCCGGCGTTCACTCGATAGAGGATCTGAAGCGGTAGCGTATCCTGGAAATGTCCCTTCATCTTTCCTGCCAATGGCGCGAATCGTCGGTTGTATCCAACCATAAGGGGCGGTGTTGCTCCGCTCTTGACGGCCCCCTCTAAGGCCAGCCACTCTTCCATATTGATGGCCAGAGGCTTCTCCACAAAGACAGCCTTGCCCGCCCCCAAACCCGCGATGGCATAGCTCGCATGGGTGTCGTGCCGAGTGGCCACAAAAAGGCAATCGACTTCGGAATCCTTCAGTAGGTCGTCTATTCCAGTGGTGCAGTACTCAAAGCCGAACTGTTCTCCTCGAGTTTTGGAAGAGGGGCCCGTGGAGTTCGACACACCAACGAGCCTCACGTCGCTGTTCCCCTTCAGGTGGGGAATGAGGTGTTGAGAGGCGTAGTTCCCGGCACCCACAAAACCTAGACCCAGCCGCTCCTTGGTGGGCACCGGTTGGGAAAGACGTACCTGCCTGGTGAACGGTGTCGCCTCTGGATACTCCAGCACGATACCCAGATAGGGTTCCTTGCCTTCCTTGAGGAGTTGAAAGGCATCCAGCGCTTCTGAGATCGCAAACCTATGGGTGGTGAGTTTCTCGGGTGTGAGCTTTCCTTCGGCAACGAGATTCAAGATGCTCTCCATGTTGCGCTGTTCGGTCCAGCGAACAAACTCGTAAGGATAGTCGACCCCACCCTCTTCATAAGATGGGTCGTAGCGGCCCGGCCCATAGGACATAGAGAGTCGAAGTTCCAACTCCTTCTTATAAAACGGGTCTCGCTCAAGGTCCATTCCAACCGCGCCCACAACCGTCACGCGCCCTCTGCGCCTAAGCAGTTTTGCTGCCAGATTCACCGGTTCGCTACTGCTGGTAGCCGCCGTGACGATGCAACTGTCGGCTCCTCTCCCCTGGGTGAATGTCTCCACTGCGGGGATGACACCATCCGGCGGTAGAGCGTGCCCGTCATCAAGTCCAAATTGACGTGCGAGATCGATCTTCTGGGGATTGAGATCGATTCCAAACACGCGACATCCGTTGGCCTTTAAGATCTGAACCGTGATGATACCCAAAAGACCTAGCCCAATGACCACCACGGTGTCTCCCAGGCAGGGAGCGGTTTGCCGCACACCCTGCATAGCGATACTGGAGATGGTGGTGTAGGCTGCCGACTCCGGATTGACCCCCTCGGGGATTTTTACAGCAAGGGTGTGAGGCACAGCTAAAAACTCTGCATGATTGGCATAGCCAGCACCCGCCACCGCGACTCTGTCTCCAACGGTGAAGCCGGGAACACCAGAACCGACTTCGACTATGATGCCTGCAGCGCTGTACCCTAGCGGAAGCGGACTTCGTAGTCGATTGAAGGCGCTCTGGAAGGCATTTCGCCAGCCATCCTTCTTGGCCTTATCGAGCACTCGTTTGACCAGATCTGGTCTCGACCTCGCCTTGCCAATAAGGGAACGCTCTCCGAATTCAACCAGAGTCTTTTCAGTCCCGGCGCTCACGACTGAGCGCAATGTACGCACTAGCAGACTGTTGGGGCTAACTACAGGTGGCGGAACCTCCGTGAGTTTGAGTTCCCCTGATTTCACATTCTGAAAAACTTGTAGCATCGTTCCCGTTCAACCCCCTAATCAATCCACCAAGCCTACTGGGTGAAGCTCTGCCTCGGGAGAAACAGCCGGACGGACTTGCCCGGCTTTATGGCCATCTTTTGTAGTCCGAATGGTCAGTTCCGCTACGATCGGTCGATGGTCCGAAAGATGAA
>CAZVVF010000694.1:0-3344 GCA_964630575.1 uncultured Burkholderiales bacterium
GCTCGTGACCTTTTTTGGCAAGCTCGATGTAGGCCTCGTGAGCACTGAACAACTCTTTGCGCATCTCCAGCAGTTGAGCCCTCATGAACTGGGCTCTCAAGGCAGCCGGTGTGCCAGGGCTCGTGACCAGAATGTTGTCCACGATCTGGCCCGCCATCATCGTGTTGCCAGCTTTGTAGAATAGGTCCGCCAGGTCTATGCGGAAATTGGCAGGTTGATTCTTGACCTCGGCAGCGAAGTCCCCAACCATCGCGAAACGGAAGGCGTCATCGATGTGGTTGTTTTCAATACCCCAACGAATTCTTTTCTCCACGTTGTTGAAAAACTCTTGAGTCAGAAGAGGCTTCGATGACTTCATCTGCTCTCTCCACTCCGTTACCGGACTTCGAAAAAGGTCTCGCAACATCTCTACCGTGCTGGTGGCCGCGCTCGCAGACGCAACCAAGAGCAGCAATAGAACAGAACTATGTAGAATACGTCTCATCAACATGGATTTTCAACCTCCGCCAGGCCTGCCCGTTTCTCAACCCAAAGGCAGGGACCTTCAAACCGAAGAGACTGCCTACCCCGGACAGACGAACCAGTCAAACAGCTATTCTTGAATCTTGTTTCCCCAGAGCCGATGTAAGATCTCAAAAGCGAAGGTGTCGGCGGTGAACCAATCGTGATGGCCCTCGGCCCGCACCATATCGATCTCATTGGCCACCCCTTGCGCGGCCAGCGCGTCCACAACGGCCTTGGTCCTAAAGAAATTGGGATCGTCCGGCTCCGCGCTCTCGGGCCCAGAAGCCAGGAAGAACTTCATGCGACGCAATTGGGCAGCAGGGAGGTTTCGCGCCAACCAGGCTGGGGAGTGCGCCTTGAGGTGCGCCAAATCGGCTGGTCGGCCAAAGATCGGGTCAAAGAGAGGATGCTTGAGGATTCTGTCGTCCTCAGTCACGGGAAAGTAGGGAAAGGATCCGTCGTACGCGGCCACCGCTGAAAAGAGGGAGGGGTTGCGCAGAGACAGTTGCACAGCATTGAGACCACCCAGGGAGAAGCCAATGGCGGCACGGCGCGGGTTGATCAATCCTAGAGTATCCTCAAGACGAGGCAAAAACTCCGTGCGGAAGCAGGTTTCGAACGCCCCCAGGCCACCCCCAACAAAGAGCCCTCGCCGAGCGAGTTCCGGGGCTTTCCAATCGATCGCGAGAGTCAAGCCCTCCCGACCGTCACCACCGAAGTCAGGAAACACGAGAAGGCAGGGGGGCAACTCGTTGCGGTCCACCGCCGACTGAACCAACTGAACTAAGGTCGCCGGAGTGCCATCGCCGTGACGCTCCCTCGAACCATCCTCGCGCTCGTAGAACCACTCGCTGAAGTGCCCCCTAAAGAGGTACACCACGATTGGGGCGAATCGAGGCAGAGGCTTGCCCGAAGTGCGGTAGAGCCCCACGAAACGCCGCAGACCCAAAGCCGGAGAGAAAAAAGAAAGTCTCCACACCCGTCCGCTAGGGAGCTGACTGAGCTGCGACCAGCGGATGACCTCGGTCTCTGAGACCATATGCTTCCAACTCTGCACGGTCTTGCAGGTTCTGGACTTGCGGTACCTTCCCTACCAGTGTTTCTTTCCGAATCGGTCCGAGGATTCGCCCTTCTTTGTCCGTATTAGGTCAGTGTGGCCAAACGGAAAGTCAAATTGATAGCCCAAAACGAGGAACAGAAGATCCCGCAAGACCTCTTTGAGATCTCTGAGGAAATCGAGATGATCGCCAAAAACCTCAGAACTTCAACGGTGACCTACCATAGAGCGCAACTTCTCTCGATCGTAGAAAGATTGAGAGAAAAGCTGGAACCCAAGAAAGCATGAAGCGTTTTTTACTCTTGGCACTCGCGGTGGCTTGTCTCAGCGGATGTGTCTCGACACACCCGCTGATCGGTCGCTGGAAAACCGTCGACAACGAGGGGCACGAAGCGGTTTTGATCTTCAAGCCCGACCAGGCCCTTGAGGCCCTCTCCCGAGGAGAGACGCTAACCGGGCACTGGACCTTCAACGAGGACACCGAACCTTGCCGGCTTGAACTCACCTTCGAAGAGCAGAGCGCCATCGTGACGATCGCCAAGCTAGAGGGTGACCAACTCCTGATCGAGCCTCGCGAAGAAGATGACGAGCTCCCCACACAGTTTACGAGTAAAGCTCAGAAATACCGACGTCAATAAGCTGTGCTGAAACGATTTTTTCCCAAGAGTCTCCGTCCTCTGCCCCGGTCAAGGTCCTGGGCTCTGATCGTGGCCATTCTCTTCGGCCTCTCGAGTTCAAGCTGGGCCATACCAGACTGGAGCAAGGTCCGATTGTCCGTGGTTCCAGGAGTGGGTACGGAGCACTTTCAGCTCGGGGAACCGCTCCCTGAGGAATGGCCCAAACTCCTCGGCCAACCGGATCTCATCTTCCCCTTTCACGACACCGGTGAAGGCCTGCGTCGAGTCACCTGGGGCACCGTAAAAAAAGGCCAACTGAGCCAAGGAATCGCCGTGACCGCTGTGGGACACGGCGAAGAGAGCACCATCGTGGATATCGAGATCAAGGGGATCCGAGCCGGCGTTGATGGCGAGAATCTCTTCCTCGGTTTACCGGAGAAGAACATCTCCAAGCGGTCCGACTCTGTGCAGAGCAATGGAAAGACCAACTACTTGCTCCCTGGACTCACCATCGAGACTGCCGACCAGAAAATGATCGCTCTGCGAGTCCACTCACCAAGCTCGACCCGCTGGCGCTTCCAGCGCTGGAGAATCCGCCCGGGTCAAGCCGCCGGACCTATCAAGCTCGGAGAAAAAGTCGACGAGAGCCTGTTTCAGTCCATCGGGCCACCTCACGAGCGAAGCCGAGAGCGGATGCAGTGGCAAGCCACCGAGTCCGACCAGACGCTGGAGATCTCCATCGAACCGAGAACTGGTGTGGTCACACGCGTTCGCGGGATCGGGTTGCCGTGGCGCACGCCCAACGGCTCCACTTTAGGCGACTCCAGCAAAGTCTTCAGCAGCAAGCATCCGACCGCCAAATCCGGGATCGGTCGAGGGGTTGATCAAACCATCATGAAACTGCCCGGTCTACGCGCCAACTTCACCCGCGACAAGCTCACCAGCTTCGATATCTACCCGGTTCCCAAGTCCTAGAGCTCGCTCTAGAGTCCGAGTCTCAGCTTGACCGCAGTTTGAGCTGGCATCAAGTGTAGAGACTGCTTGACCAGGTTCCGCAACCGGCCAGCCGCCACTTCGACCTCCTTCATCATGGCCTTGAGCCGGGCATCGTCGAGCACCTGAAGTGTCGTCAAGTCCTTTCCTAGGTCCTTGGCGTCGACGATGGC
>CAZVVF010000695.1:0-3342 GCA_964630575.1 uncultured Burkholderiales bacterium
CGTCGTGTTCTTCCCTCTTCTTCTGATACCGGGCCAAACCGGACAAATGTTCAAACAGTTTGCCCTCGTCGTCATCGTCGCCCTGCTGTTCTCCTCGTTTGATGCCCTCACCGCCGTCCCCATGCTGTGCTCCACCTATATCAAGCCGCCAAAGCCGAACAAAGGTGAGAACGAGGGGTTCTGGGACCGCACCTTCCGTACTTGGGGAGGCTGGTTTGACTCTCTCGATCTCTTCTACCAAAACACCCTCCGCAGGGCGCTCAAGCATCAGTGGCTCCCCATCGGTCTGGCCTTCGGAATCACACTCGTCAGTCTTGGCCTGGCCCCTTTCATCGGATACGAATTCATGCCTCGAAGCGATACCGGAGTTTTGCGTCTCAGGCTCAACATGCCCAAGGGCAGTTCTTTGGAAGAAACCGACAAAGCCATGCTCAAAATCGAGAACATCCTGGCCCAACAGGATGGCGTGGCGAACTATCTCGTCAGCGTCGGTCAGTCCAGTGGGAACCGGCCAGGAGGTCGCGATCGCGGCGAAGCTTGGGTCGCGCTCGCGCCCATCGACGAACGAGCCTCAGCCAACAAAATAGGTGCCGAATTGAGCGCGAGTTTTCGGGAGATTCCGGCTGCCCGAGTCTTCGCCTTCACCATGGATGTGGTCAGCTGGCTGATCCGAGGCAAGAGTGGTGGCGACGGAGTTGAAATCAATATTTTTGGACCTGACCTCGACGAACTGGACCGCCTCTCCGTCGAGCTCACAGCAAAGCTTGCCAACGTTCCCGGCCTCGACGATATTCGCAACGATACCGGGGACCTCTCCCCCGAAGTTCGCTGGGTGATCGACCGTGCCAAGGCGACCAAACTCGGGGTGTCGTTCACCGAGATCTCAAGCGCCATCCAGACCGCCTCTGGCGGCAGCGTTGCATCCTACATGCAGAGCGACGGACGGCGCGCTCCTATCGTCGTGCAGCTCCCACCAGAGCGACGCCGTTCCACCCCGCAACTGCGAAACCTCATCCTCAATTCCAAAGTGAGCCAATCCACTGAGCCCAGCGAGCGTCGGCCCTCCAAAGGCATACTTCTCCAACAAGTCGCTCACGCCGAGACCACCAGCAGTTTCCCCACCATACAGCGTCAGTCAAGACAGCGTTACCTGGCACTCGTCAGCGATGGAAAGGGCCGGACCCTCAGCGAGATCAAGCGTGACGTCCAGAGCGTTCTCAACGACTTTGACTGGCCCGATGGATACCGCTGGGACTGGAGTCAAGAGATGAAGTCCGAAGGCCAAGAGTTCAACAAATTGGCCTTCGCCGCGGGCCTAGCCATCATCTTGATCTACATGGTTTTGTGCATCCAGTTCGAGGACCTCATTGTGCCCTTGTCGATCATGCTCACAGTCCCCCTCTGCATCTCGGGGGTGCTCCTTGCGGTATTCTTGACCGCTGTACCGTTCAGTATCATGGCAGGGGTGGGCTGCTTGCTCCTGATCGGGGTGGCGGTCAAAAACGGTATTCTCCTCATAGAGAATACTCTCCAGGCGCGTGATGCTGGACTGCCCCGCGACGAGGCGCTGCTAGAAGCTTGCCCAGAACGACTCCGCCCGGTTCTGATCACCGCGCTCTCGGCCATCTTGGCTATGGTTCCTATTGCCATCAAAGGGGAATTGGAAGCGCCGATGGCTGTTGCTGTCATAGGCGGACTTTTGGCCTCAACCTTCATGACGTTGCTCGTTGTGCCCATGGCTTACCGCATTCTCGACGACCTCCGTTCACAATATGGAGCAAGACGTGAACGTCAGTAGAAATCTCCCATGGGCCCGGATCGTCTTGCTGCTTCTCTCTATCTTGACGCTCAGCGCACAAGCCCAGCTTCCGCCTCCTCCCACGTTCTCCCCAGAGCCTGCAGCGGGAGAGGCAAAGCCTTTCGACCCCAAACAAACGCACGAAGCTGTGCTCTATCCCGAACTCAATTTGACCATTCCCAACGACAACGTCCCCGCAGAACCCATAAACGTGGTAGAGGCCATCAAGATGGCTTGGGACAATCAGCCTGATGTCCGCGAGGCTCGAGGACGCCTGCGTCAAGCCGAGGGCCTCGTGGTCCAGGAGCGGTCCAACATCCTCCCCAATATCGACCTCAGCAGCACCTACAGCCACGTCACAACAAACTCAGGTAGCGGCGGAGGAACCGTGATCGTGGGCAACAGCATCGTCGGTGGTGGCTCGGGGAGTTCCACTACCGACCGCCTCACGAGCCGAGTCGGATTCAGCCAGCTACTCTTTGACTTCGGCCGCACTCGGAACTTGATCAAACAAGCCGACCTGGCCCGTCAGTCTGCCGCAGCCGATGTCCTCAGCACGCAAAACGACGTGGCACTAGAGATCAAGCTAGCCCTCTACCGACTCATCCAAGCCCGGCGACTCGTCAAAGTTGCCGAAGACGACCTCGCCAACCGGCAACAGCAACTCCGTCTCGCCCAGGCTCTCTACGATGCCGGTGAAATGGCTCCCGGCGACGTGGTTCGAGCCCAATCTGCTGTTACCAACAGCGTGGTCAGGCTCAACTCAAGCCGCCTCGACGTTGCCAATGCCCACCAAGTTCTGGTGCAAAGCGTTGGGCTCGCTCCGCTGAGTCCAGTTCAATTCGTAGACTCCAGCGAACCAGAAATTGAATCCAGAGACCTAGCAGCACTGCTTCAGAAAGCTTTGGCCCAACGCCCCGACCTTCTGGCCGCTCAACGAACCGTGGAAGCCAGCGAGGCTGGCTTGGCAGCCGCCTATGCTCAAAATCGTCCGGAACTCACAACCTTCACAGGTATAACCTTCCAGGGAGACCTTCAAAACACTCAGGTCCCCACACTCACAGCTCAACTCGCCCTTAGCTTCGACATCTACGACGGCGGGGCTCGCGCCGGAGCCGTGACTGCCGCCGAAGGCCGCATCGAGATCAGCCGAGCCCAACTGCTGCGCACCAAACTCTCCGTCGAACGCTTAGTAGGGAGCATTCTCGCCCAACTGATCACGGCCGAGAGAAACGTTGAGGCGGCCCGTTCTGGAGTCGACTCAGCCCGTGAAGGTGTGCGTATCGAAGAGGGAAGATACAGCGTAGCGCTCGGCTCCTTGACCGACGTCCTGGCGGCTCAAACCGCCTACGTTCAAGCCCAGATAAACCTCACCGATGCTTGGGCCGAAGTCAACTTCGCTCGGGCCCGAATGAGACACGCTCTAGCGGCCCCCTTAGAGGAAGGTTTCGTCTGGCAGCCGCTCCTTCCCAGAACCTTCGACCCTGAACAACCCGACGAAGTCGAGCCAGAGCAAGACCCCCTTCGATAATCGAGTCGGTGGT
>CAZVVF010000696.1:0-3336 GCA_964630575.1 uncultured Burkholderiales bacterium
CGCAGTTCCATTTATTAATTTAAAACTTGCATCGGTTTTGGGAAGAATATAATTTATCAAGGCAGTTGAATTTTCCATTCCTCCCCAATGAATAGCAATAATTCTATCATTTTGGGGAAATTTTATTGATAGGATTTTATCTAGTTCAATCAATTTTTCTTCGATCCAATATTCGGTATTAGTCTTTTGACCAAATTTTCTTAACAAAATAAACAGAAATTCGGTATCAGTTTTATACAATGAATATACTTCTTCTCCATTAATAGAAACATCTGTAAATTCTTTTTTTTCTATATAAAGATCTGAATGAAAATGATCCTTTTCTCTAGGAATTAGAATAACAACTTTTTCCATAGTTAATTATGCTCTCTTGTAAGTTTTAAAATGGCTTGTGTTAATAAAAATTTCTCGTGATACTCTTTTATAAGAAATGAATCTAAATTGGAAAATGGTAAAAACTTAGCGTTTTGTGGTAGCTTGTCTGGTTTTCCTCTCCCAGATGTAATGGTTACAAGAGGGATCTTCTTTTTAACTTTGGCACAAAAACCTTCTATGCTGTCTAAATCATTATCAAAAAACTCATCTAAAATTGTTTGGTGAATTATGAGTGCATCATACTCATTCCCAATCAATTCATCAAAATTTAATTCAAGTAAATCACCGTCCGTATTTTGTGATGATCTTAGGTTTTTAGTTTTATTTTCGAAGACGAACTTATGAAAAGTAAAAATATTAGCGTTATTAATTGCTTTTTTTCTGTGATGATCAGAAGGATTTTTCTCATAATGATTTAAATATCGCTCATCAATAATAGCCACACATATGAGCGCATTCTCGAGTATTTGTAATAAAAACTTATTTTTTTGGAAAAAGCTTAATTGAGTTTCAAAGAGATTAAAATATATTTGGGAACCCGATAATGACTCTTGATAAAGACACTCATTATTATTTTTCTCCATCGAGACAGGGGCAAAATGCCTCTTCAGTTGTATCTTGCTCTTATTCTCTTGCCCGTGAGTTACGAGCGATTTAACTATGTCACACGGATCAATGTCATATTTTCTATTTACTGCAACGTTATCGAGTTTACCCCTAAAAATTATTGGAAGTGTCTCAATATCTTCCTCATATTTAATTAAGATAGGTTTCAATTTTTGTTGACAATCTTTTTCAATATCAAAGGGTTTTAAATATTCATTAAATCCATCATTGTTATGGTCTTCATTTTTTGCCACTCTGTGGCGTATGTAAAAAGATAGAGGAAGAGCGGAATCCTCTATTCTTCTTCTTGATAAAAAGTACTTTAACCAATCTTCATAAAGAGATAATTTTATTTTTTCCCAAATACTTAGTCGATTCTCATTTTTATTATTCTCGACTACGTCTTGATAATAATCTTTAAAATCTTCCTGTATAAATATCAATCGTTTATTAATTATGTCTTCATATTGGGGTTGCTGTTTTTCATTAGAGAACAATATTAATCTAAAAGGATATTTTTCTTGTTTAACTATTTTATCCTCATCAATTAATTCCCAAGAAGTTAAAACAACTATTTCAAAATCTAATTCAGTTGGCAATTCTGAGGAGAAATAAACTCCAAATTGTTTTGCTATAGATATCTGTTCACCATTGATAAAATCACTTTTACCGATTATTAATATTTCTTTGGGTTTAGGAATAGGAAACTGGTAACAAAGTCGATATTTATTTGCACTGTCTTCTTCTCCAATTGCTGAAAGAAATCCACCAGTATGTCTTTCATTTAAACCGAATAAGGTGTTTTCTTTTAATAGCCCATATTCTGTTATTTCTTTCTTATTTAAAGGTGAAATTCCACAAGAAACCGCTGACACTATTCAAGAAGCCAGAGCACGTAAGCAAGAAAAATTAGAAATCAAGAAAGACGAGATTCCTAATTTAGATGAGCGTTCATCGCAAAACAGAGCTGCTGGTGCCAATACCCAACGTCAGCCACAAGTGGTAGAAACTATTGTTAGAGAACACCCAAAAATTGGACGTAACGACAAAGTGACTATCAAACATGTGATGAGTGGCAAAAGCAAAGAAGTGAAATACAAACAAGCCATTCCTTTAGTTGATAAAGGAGAATGGGTTTTAGTCGAATAACTCCAAATTTCTACGAAAGCAGGAATCTTATTAATCAAATGCGTCTCTCTTTGTCATTCTGAATTTATTTCAGAATCTAATTAAATAGAACCCATTTCAAAATCCTAAATCCTGATGCAACCCATCAGGATTTTCTTTTGCACCGAGGCAATACTCCCACAAATAATTATTTGCAACCCTAAGCTCTAATTTTATAATCTATTTCATAGCTTTACAACGCAATCAAAACAAACAATTCAACTTGATGAGCGTGGGTAAACTCACCAATCAATAAAAGACATTACACTAAAAAAATGGAAAGTAAATTTAATATAGCGGTACTCATTGATGGCGACAATGCACAGCCAAAACTGATGAAAGAGATCATCGAAGAAGTTTCAAAATACGGCAAAGCCACCATCAGACGCATCTACGGCGACTGGACTACCCAACACATGAACGGCTGGAAAAACATCATCAACCAGCATTCTGTAAGTCCAATTCAGAAATTCTCGTATACCACAGGCAAAAATTCAACAGACAGCTCCCTTATTATTGATGCTATGGATATTATGCACGCCAAACACACCGAAGGCTTTTGCATTGTTTCAAGCGATAGTGATTATACGGGACTCGCCAAACGGATAAGAGAAGAAGGTCTCTTTGTTATGGGCATTGGTGAAAAGAAAACCCCAGAGGCTTTTGTGCGCTCTTGTGAGGTCTTTACCTTTACAGAAAATTTAGCTCAAGAAGAAGAACACGATTTAACTTCCAAGGAAAATACGCCAGCAGAAAAAGGTAAACCAAGACGCAAAACAGCGCAGTCCAAAACCAAATTGTCTCAAAAAGATTTGAATACCATCGATAAGGCTTTCGATATTTCTACAAATGAAGAGGATACCGCACACATCTCTACCTTAGGTTTGAATATCAGAAAAATAGATCCTAGTTTCGATCCGAGAAGTTATGGCTATAAAAGCCTCACCAAACTATTTGAAAATATTGCTAAATACGAAGTTATTAAAAATGAAGTTGGCGGTTTAAACCATCCGCTATTGCGCATTAAATAAAAGATTTCGAAAAGCTTGAGCTTCATATACCAAGCTATATATCTTATTTTTATGACTTCATTTTGGTAGAAATGTTTAAAAATTTTGAAGATAAAAAGTATCTTTGACTTTTAATTGCAGACCTATGAATCCATCAGCTAATGGCTGGATAAAAAAA
>CAZVVF010000697.1:0-3332 GCA_964630575.1 uncultured Burkholderiales bacterium
AAGCCCATTCCAACCTCTGGAACGCCCACTCGAAGCAACCAGTGGAACGAACTCATTGCCGGCAGGTAGCTCACAACAGCAGCCAGCAAAAACAACACCAAAACCGCTAGGCAGACCTTGTCTAGCGCCGGCATCTACTTGAACAACTCTTGAAGTTCCCAGCGGTCCAAAAACATTCCACGACACTTACTGCAGATATCCACATTGACATCGTTGTGCCGATAGAGCTTAAGACTCACCGCGCAACGCGGGCATATCCTCTCCCCCTCTGGCTTCACTTTGCGAGAGTCATCAAAAGTCATGGGCTGAAGAAGATGTTTGCCGAGGATATCCATTCGAGCCAACTGCTCTGGTTCTTCGCGATCGAGCCAAAGCCCGTCGCAGAAGCGGCACTCATCGATGGTCACATCACCCAATTCCACCGGCCTCATCATTTCTTGGCAGGCCGGACACAAAAGTCGTTGCATAATCTGGCGTTCGGCACGGCTTGCTCAATCCTTTGTATTAGCTCAGAGATGCTGGGCTCTGAACTTTCGCTGCGACTGCCCGAGCTACCCGCTGACCATCCATGGCCGCCGAAACGATCCCCCCAGCGTAGCCACCTCCCTCACCGCAAGGGAAGAGCCTGTCCAACTGAGGGTGATGGAGTTTGACCTTGTCGCGTGGAATGCGCACCGGAGAACTCGTCCGAGACTCCACCCCTACCACCACAGCGCTGTCGGACAAAAAACCCCGAACAGACTCTCCAAACAAACGGAACCCATGCTGCAGCGAATCGTGGATCCGTTCGGGCAAGAGTCTCTTCATCTGCACCGAGACAACACCTGGGGTATAGGACACGCGAGGTAGGTCCGACGAGAGTCTGTCGGCGACAAAATCTTGCAACCGTTGGCAAGGAGCTTGCTGACTATCGTCACCACTGGCAGAAAAAGCCGTTCGCTCCAGGGCTTCCTGGAAGGCCAATCCCGCCAGAGGACCATGGTCGTCCAAAAAGGGCCTCAGATCACTCTCCTCAACAGAGGTGACGATCCCCGAGTTGGCCCAGCGAGAATTTCTCTTGGACGGCGACATGCCGTTGACCACGATCTCACCCGGTGCTGTGGCCGCAGGAACAATGATCCCTCCGGGACACATACAGAACGAGTACACGCCATCCTTGGCCAAGCGATAACTGGCTGCGGGAAGATTGACATCTCTCGGCTTCTGACGATACTGGATTTCGTCGACCAACTCTTGCGGATGCTCCACTCTGAGGCCCACAGCGTACGGCTTTGACTCCACCGCAATGGAGCGCTTGTGCAACAGGCGAAAGATGTCTCGGGCCGAGTGCCCGGTAGCCAAGACCACCGCATCTCCTTTCACAACCTCGGACCCACCGACCTCAACTCCGATCAACTCACCGTCATCAGCCACGACCAGGTCGCTAACGTGACTCTCAAAATGAACTTCACCGCCGAGGGTCACGATACTGTTCCTTAAATTCTCCACCACCTTGGGCAATTTGTCGGAACCGATGTGAGGATGGGAGTCGACCAGGATCTCGGAAGTGGCACCGTGCTCCACCAGCATCTGAAGGACGGCACGAATATTCCCTCGCTTGCCGGAGCGCGTGTAGAGTTTCCCGTCGGAATACGTTCCTGCCCCACCCTCTCCAAAGCAGTAATTGGAATGCGGATTTACAAGACTCTCTTGCATAATAGCTCGAAGATCATAACGGCGAGCCTGGGTATCCTTGCCCCGCTCAAGAACGATCGGCTTGAGACCGCAGAGAAGGAGCTCCAAGGCACAGAAGTAGCCCGCCGGACCAGCCCCAACAACGATCACCCTTCCCTTGATTCGGTCGGGAACCGAGTCCAAAATGGGAGGTGCCGGCAACGGCGGCGAACCCTCCCAAACTTCAACGGCCAAGACAACTTTGGGATCGCCTTTGCGAGCGTCCACCGCCCTGCGTTTGGGAATAACGGTGAGATTCTCCGCCTTCTTGCGGAGCTTGCCTGCCGAGAGTCGGAGGATTTCAGCGTCGTCGGATGCTTGAGCCGGTGTCAGCTTCAATTCGAGCTTGTGGCACTTCATGGCCGTCAGTTCTCAAAAGAGTCAGAGCCGTCCTGGTTGAGGACGGCTCTATAGCGAGGAAACTTAGACCGCTGCGAAGGGAAGGAGATTCACCGCGACCCACACCACTAAGGCAACTGAGGTGATCTGCTGGGCCGTTTTATATTGGGCGAACTTCCGATTGGCGATCTGCGCGATGACGTAGGTCCGTTGGAGCACAGCCCGACAACGAGCGTTGTTGGCCGAGCGCCCGAAAGCCCGGCAGAAGTCATCCCCGGTCTTGTGCTTGTTGATACATCCGAAGAAGAGAAAGTCGCTCTTCTGCCAGTCCTCGGCGCTCTTTGCACGCTTGGTAAACCTGGAGTCGTCAGCCGGGGCCTCTTTGCTGCTGATCACCTGAAAGCAGACGTACACAGCAGCCGAACATAGGACCACCGAGGCCAGTTTAAAGCTCCCCAAGCTCCCGGAAGATGGGAGAGCCCCAACAGCCGCTATCAGAAGAGAGTTGAGGAGGATTAAACTCCCGGCCTTGTTGTCGGCAAACTCTACCAAACCCTGATTGTAGTTGAGAATGCCCAGCAGTTCAGCAAAGGACGGTCCCTGTTGTGGAGTCGGTGACGATTGCTGGAAATCGTAGGTTGGAGCGCGGAGAAGTTCTTCTTCAAACGTTGCAGTTGCCATAACCGCATATTAGGAGTTCTATCCTATCGATACAGTGACAACCGTCACATTGTGGGCCAAGTCACATTGACCCGAGTCCAAGCCTGAGACTATACTCCGCCAAAGGCACTATGATTTATTTAGACTACGCAGCGACCGCTCCCCTTCGTCCTGAAATCCGAGAGCGCATGAACGACCTGAGCATGGAGCCTCTGGGCAACCCCTCCTCGCTGCACCGCGCGGGACGCCGGGCCAGAATGATCCTGGAGCAGGCTCGCGAGAACTGCGCCGACCTTCTAGGGGCCAAAGTCGAAGAGATCATCTTCTGCTCTGGGGCCACCGAAGCCGACAACCTTGCCATCCTTGGAACGCTGACTCATTCCGACACCCTCCAGCAGCACCTGGTCACCTCGCCGCTCGAACACGCCGCCACCTTTGAGACCGTTGTCCGCCAGCAACAACTCGGTCGCGCTGTGAGTTGGCTCAGAGTGGGACAAACCGGCCTCATCGATTTAGCCCAACTCCGATCAGTCCTTGAGACCCATCCCAAGTCGCTGGTGTCGGTCATGATCGCGAACAACGAGGTCGGGACCCGTCAGCCAGTCGATGAGATCGGGAAA
>CAZVVF010000698.1:0-3329 GCA_964630575.1 uncultured Burkholderiales bacterium
GGACTGGAGTTCACTGCTGTCTCCGGCCTCTCGTGAGGCGACGTCGCTGTCCTCGGTTCGCGTCATGGAGACCTCTGCCCCCAGTTCTCTAAGTTTCTCGGCCAGAGCCTTCGCTACGCGGAGGTTGAGGGTCTTCTCCGGGAGCCCGCCGTGTCCCACGGTGCCAGGGTCTTTGGGGCCGCCGTGGCCGGCGTCGACTGTAACCTTGAGCCCGGAGAGCTGGTTGGGCAGTGGTTTGCGCAGTCTTAGGGTGATCTGGCCTTGGGCGAGATCGGGCTCGATCTCGTAGCCGGAGAATTCGTCGGCCGAGAAGTCTATGGCAACTGACCGCGGTTTGCTGATCGGTCGCATGAGGATGGGTCCTAGAAATTCGGCCACGTCCGTGGGGCGCCTGATGTCAAAGGTTGTTTGATAGCAATCGTAGAGGGTCGCTCGGAGGGTTTGCGTGGCTGGAGAGTGTTGGACCTGAACCTCTGTGCATCGATCCATATCGAGCACCACGAGAGCGTCGCCGTTGGCGGCTTGCTCGACCCGAACTCGTTTCAAGCGATTGGGGCCTGAGTCTTCGGTAGAGAGTGGCAAAGAGTCGAGCGCGAGTGGCGATTCTCTCCCGTCAAGCCATGTGGCTGACCCGACGCATCGATACCAGCGACCTCTGATCCCGTCGATTCGAACCTGTTGGCTAGGATAGAGTGGAGTCAGGCGATCGTAGTCCGGGTGAGGTCCTTGGCGGGTTACGGTCTCGGCCTGTGCGACAAACGTGGGGCGACCCACGAGGGGTTTGACCGTTCCTAGTTGGACTGTAGATGGGGATGATTTTTCCCCGAGCACAACGGTGTGCGTTCCGCTCTGGGGTAGGGTCAACTCGGCCGTGTAGAAGCCGGAGTCTGTCTGCAGAAGGGACTTCGTGTGGGTTTGCCCTGCGACTTTGAGGTAAGGTTTTCGGTTTTTTGGCCCGCTCAGTCGGAAGAGGACGGTCTCTCCTGGCTGACCGAGTACGGGCATGCCTGGTTCTATGAGGGTCCATTCGGCGCGAGATGGGGTCCAGAGCAGGAGGAGGAGGGCGCAGAGGGTCGACCAGCGGGGAATGGTACTGAGGGCTGTCACGGGGCTGTCTCGGCCAGGACGACCTGGTTTCTTCCTTGATTCTTGGCCCGGTAGAGGGCGATGTCGGCTCGTTCTATGAGTGATTTTATGCTCTCTTTGGGTCGGGCCACAGCCACACCGATACTCACGGAGATTGTTTCCTTGTGGTCTTCTCCGATATCGAACGGCCGGGAGCAGATGGCCCGGCGAATGCGTTCGGCTTGAGCAAAGGCTTGTTCGCCGCTGGTCTCGGGGAACACGATGAGAAATTCTTCCCCGCCGTAGCGTCCCGTTCCATCATAGGGTCTGATACTCGATCGGATTCGGACACAGGTCTCCACCAGGACGTCGTCCCCCTTTTGGTGTCCATAGGTGTCGTTGATTCTCTTGAAGTGGTCCAGGTCCAGCATGCAAACGCTCAGGTCGCTTCCGGATCGGGCAGCGCGCTCTGTTTCCCGGTTGAGAATGTCGAAGATGGCTCCTCGATTCCAGACTTGCGTGAGGGGATCGGTGAAGGCGCGAAATCGGAGTTTCTCGACCTGTCCGATCAGTTCGCGCCTATCGATGTCAGCGCGCTTGAACATCATTTCGTCCTCAACGATGGCGGCGAAGTCGGCCAAAGACTCAAGATCTCGTCTGGAGAACCGCTTCATGGCGTGGTCCATGATGCAGAGCGCGCCAACGGCGTAGCCGTCTGGGCTGAGGATTGGTACGGCGGCATAGAACGTCAGTTGGAGACGCTCCAAGAGGCTGCGGTAGTGTGAACTTTGGCTGTCGGGTGAGGATTCGGCGATGACCACCGGGGCTTTCCCTTGAACGACTTGGGAGCAGAGCGAGTTCGCCTTTTTTCCAGCGCCGCGCTTGCTCAGTCCGTCCTGCGCGACGTGGAAATATCGCTCCTCGTCGATCAGTGTAATGGCGCAACTACTGGCTCTAAAGTGGCGTCGAGCCAGCCTGGTGATACGTCGAAAGCGTTCTTCCTCGGGCTGGTCCAAAAGCCCGAGGTCGCGAACAGCCTGCAGCCTCTTGGCCTCATCACAATGGTGGGGTGTCATCGTTCAAGCTCGTTCCGTTTGGCTGTCAATTGACCTGCTGTTACTAGGAAAAGCGGGTGAGAGGTCTTGACAACACGGTGGTTGTGGTGTAGATACAGAATACGCCATTTGGAAACATGGTGACGTGGCCGAGTGGTTAGGCAAAGGTCTGCAAAACCTTGTACAGCAGTTCGATTCTGCTCGTCACCTCCATAGAAACGGACGCATAGCTCAGTTGGTTAGAGCGCTACGTTGACATCGTAGAGGTCAGCGGTTCAAATCCGTTTGCGTCCACCACAGAGACCCCGAGAGGGGTCTTTTTTTGATGCCCGCTGTCGCTTCTTTCTGATTTCTTCTCCCAAGTGATGATTGGAGAAGGCGGTGGGTGCTGAATCGAGAAGCGGTTCAGCACATGAAAACTGTGGAAATTCTGTATCAGGCCTTTCGCGTCCGATACTCTCTCAATCAACTTCAACAACTGCTAGATCGTGGGTGCCGCATCGCCTTGCTAGGGCCGGGTGATGCTGTGAGTACGCTCAAGGGGTACTTCGGAGATCCGGTCTCTCAGCTTGGAGGGGGAGACCCTTCCGAAGATTTGGTCGAACTGTCCTGGGACCTTGGTGAGGCCGAACTCAAGGAGTTGACAACCTGCGATGCCTGTCTCGTCCTCTTTCCCGACGGACCCCCGGAGCTAGAAACGCTACAGGATTTAGCGGAGAAGATTCCGATCCACGTCAAGACCCTATGGTTGTGTCTGATCGACCAGCCTAAGGGCGGGACATACCACGAGAAGGACTTGACGTTGCCCACAGTTCAGGCCCTACCCAGGGAGCGGGCGCAGAAGCGGTTTATCAAGCTTCTCATTGTCGCTCTTCCTCAGGTGGTGGTGATTCTGGCGCGGAACTGGACCCATGTTCGCTCGGACTTTTGCAAGACTCTCACTCGGCGCACAGCTCTGCGCAATGGAGTGAGGGCTGGTCTCTCCTCGCTCCCACTGAGGTCGGTGCCAGTTGTCGGTCCGTTGCTCTCTATGTTGGCAACCTCGGCGGAGACGATGATGTTGACCTCAAGTCAGTTGCGACTCTCGTTCGTGATCGCGGCGGCTCACAACCGGCCTTTGGATTTCTTTGACCGGATCTCAGAACTCTGGCCCATTATCGGTAGCGCCTACGGTTTTCGGGGTGTTTCTCGACACTTGGTCAAGAAGGT
>CAZVVF010000699.1:0-3325 GCA_964630575.1 uncultured Burkholderiales bacterium
ATCCCGACAGAAAAGCGATTCCACCGGAGGCGCACGCCGCCTCGGTCCTGGCGATACCAACACCGGCCAATTCGGGGACGCACCTGGAGACCAAGGCTCCGACGTGCCCTTGACTGTTGAACAGTTCCCCAGCAAAGTTTCCAACGTAGCCGCGCGTGACGTGCTTGGGGTCGAACCCTTGGTCGAACAGGCCCTTAACGGCTTGTCCAAGATAGTCTTCCAAACCAGGATTCTCGCGCTTGCCAAAGTCGGGGTGCTTCTTCCACACGAAGTCTGGGTGTCCCTTACCGATAAACGGGGTGAGGGAGACGGCAGCAATATAGGTATCTTTAACGGGTTTCATTCAAACAAAATTCCTTTCACTAATGAGCAGGAGGGACGTTTCCGGCAAGCTCCAGCAAAGGCCTTTTGGGTTCGCGCAAAAGTTGCAAAAGCGAACCGAACGCTGAAAGAGAGGCTCTAGGACCCGGTCCTTGCCGGCCACATCAAAAGCAATTCTCGAGCCAACTCGAGAGCGCCCGCGACGTCGTCGCGGCCGACAGCGGCCACCACCTCCGCGCAGAGGCTCACAACCCGGTCCAGTCCCCTTTTGGCCGATCCCTTGCTGAGGATCCTGAGCTTGCGATGAAGCTCGCTTCTTATAGCCTCGACTCGCTCGGGAGTTTGCCAGGCTCCCTCTTGGTTGAGCCCCTTCAAAAGAGACACTATGCGAAATCGGTCCATCGCCGGGAGGGCCCTTGAGAGTTGGTCCTCATGGCCGCCGTGCTTCACCACCAGTGGTTCTGGACAAAAATCGAAAGGGTGCACGGCAGCGACCCTGAGCCAAAGGTCGTAGTCCTCGCAGACGAAGAAGGATTCGTCAAAGCCCCCGTGCGACTCGAACAAGGAGCGCTTCAGCACCACCGACGAGGAGGACACACAAACCGCCCGCAGGGACCTGCGAAAGAGGTCTCCCCCACTGATCTTGTGAGCCTTGGGAGGATTGACCCTCTCCCCTTCCCTATACCAGATCTCCTCGGTCTGACCGATGGACAGACCCGAGCGACGAAGGCTTTCGAGATGGGTCGCGAGCTTGCTCTCCAGCCAGTAATCGTCAGAGTCCAAAAAAGCGAGCCAATCGCCACGAGCCCTGCTGGCCCCAAGATTCCTAGCCGCGCCCGGGCCACAGTTGTGCGACTGATACAAGACGCTATGGCCTGCCTCACGGACCTCCTCGTAGACCTCTTCGGCTGGTCGATCCGAAGCGTCGTCCACCACGATCAGCTCAAAGTCCACTCCGCTCTGGCCCAAGACGGAGCGGATGGCTCGCGGAGCCACCTCCCTGCGGTTGAACACCGGCATTATGACGCTCACCAGGGGCATCACAGGACCACGGTTTCATCTGCTCTTGCGGTATTGTGCTTCGGCATGGAATGACTCTTCCTTCGGCTCGTCGCCTCGACCTGAGCTGCCCACATTAAAGGCCATTCGGCAGAGATCCTGGCACGGCGTAGCCCTGCTGTGGTAGGAAAAGTCTTCGACTGGAGGGGAGTCCGCTCTAAACCTGAAAGACTCAGGGTAGGTACCTTTCTCCTGACCACAAAGCAAGAACCATCACAAATCATGGCCAAACTCCTGAGTGAGGCTATTCAGCAAGACGCCTCCGATGTGCACATCACGGTGGGCGTTCCCCCTGTGTTTCGCATCAACGGCAATCTGGTTGAGAGCAGCTTCTCCCGCTTGAGCCCCGCCGATACCAAGGCCATCGTTTACAGCTTTCTTAACGACCATCAGGTCTCCACCTTTCGCCGAGACCTTGAGCTGTGTTGTTCCATCGCCTTCACGGGTGGGCGCCGTTTCCGAATGAGTGCCTTTCACCAGCGCGGTGCCGTCGCGGCGTGCCTGCGACTCATTCCCAAAGAGGTGGCCAGCCGCGATAGCCTCCATCTGCCTGAAGCCATGTCGCAGGCGATCCAAAGCACTCACGGACTGGTCTTAGTCACAGGCTCCAGTGGCTGCGGAAAATCGACGACCCTCAACTACATGATAGATTTTCTCAATCGAGAGAAAGAGCTTCATATCATCACCATTGAGAGTCCCATCGAGCACCTTCACCTCCACCAAAAATCCATGGTCAACCAGCGCGAGATCGGCCACGACACCTTCAACAATACCAACGCTCTGCGTGCGGCCTTGCGCGAGGATGTCGACGTTATGGTCGTAGCCGAGATGGGCATCCTCGCCGAGACGGTGGACCAAGTGCTGGAGGCTGCCGACACGGGGCATCTGGTGATCTCGACCTTCCACACGACCGATGCCACCTCCACGATCCAAGCTCTCTCCGACCTCTTTCCATTTTACGCGGCGCAAACCAAGGTCCGCCTCGCCCGACTCACCAGAGCCATCTTCGCTCAGCAGTTGGTCAGGAGGAAAAGCGGGGGGCTCATTCCGGCCGTCGAGGTGCTCGTTGGTACGCTGCCGGTCAAGAGCGCCATCGAAAGCAGCCAAGCGAACAAGCTCTACAACGCCATTCAAATGGGCCGAAGCGTTGGTATGCAAACAATGGAGCAGGCGCTCTTTGACCTTGTTCAAAACGGGCTGATCGACCGAGAGGTCGCCCTCGGCTCAACTCTCCACCATCAAGAGGTCCTGCGCATGCTCGATGGAGCTGGTCTATAATGCTACGAAAATTCTCTGTCTTGATCGTCTTCGCTGTGCTCTCACTCGGCTGTGGGCACTCAAACGATAGTGAGCCCACCCCCTGGGTAACAGAACCGCCGAATGTCGAGACTCGTTTTCGACTGGCCATAGACGACGCCATCCCCCGTTACCAGTTACCCGGGATCGCGGCTGGACTCTGGCAGAGGGGCCGGCCTCCGGTCATCGTGTTGCAAGGCGAAGCCGACCTCCAGAATGGAATCCCGGTGGCCAGCGATGACCACTTCCGCATCGGCAGCGTCACCAAGTCTTTTACCGTGACCGTTCTCCTCCAATTGGCTCAAGAAGGGCTCCTGAGCTTGGACGACCCCATCGGGCAGTATCTGCCCACCCTTCAGAACCCGAGCGCCACTCTAGCGGAACTGGCGAACATGACCAGCGGCGTGTTCAACTACACCGAAGACCAGAGCTTCCTACAAGAATTTATCCAAGACTTCGAGAGGCCATGGAGCGAGCAAGAGCTTTTGGAAGCCGCCGATCGAAACCCGCCCTACTTCGCACCTGGTGAAGATTGGTACTACTCCAACACCAACACCGTAGCCCTCGGAATGGTGATCGAACAGGTCACCGGAAACAGTCTAGCCCTGGAGATCGAAAATCGCATTCTGAGCCCCCTGGCTCTGAGACA
>CAZVVF010000700.1:0-3310 GCA_964630575.1 uncultured Burkholderiales bacterium
CCGAAAGCGTAGGCTAAGGTGCCCGACACAGCCTGAGCCTCATTGGTGTAAGGCGTCACGTAAATGTCGGCCGCAGCGATGAACTCCTTGAGTTCATCCAACTCCACGAAGCGGTTCTCGAAATGAACGTGGTCTTCCAACTGAAATTCTCGAACGAGTCCTTCGAGAAAGGTCCGATAGGACTCCCCTTGCTCCTTGATGAGGTTGGGATGAGTCATCCCCACGATAAGATACAGAGTGTCGGGATGTCGCTCCACGACTTGAGGTAGCGCCCGAATGGCGTGCTCGATACCCTTTCCGGGCGAGAGAAGCCCGAAGGTCAAGATCAGTCGCCTATCTCTGAACTTCTTGGACCTCTTCTTGACGCCGAGATCAGTCAGACCGATGTCTGGAATTCCATGGTGGATCCGATCTATCTTCGCCGGGTCCACGCAATAGAGTTCAACCAGCATCTGCTCCATGTGGTGGCTCATCACGACGAGTCTTTGGGAGAGCCGGAACAACTCGCATGCGACTTTCCTCTGGATTGGGTCCGGGTCTTTCAGAATGGTGTGAAGTGTCGTCACCACTGGAGCCTCCAAGACTTCGAGGAAGCTGAGAATGTGACTTCCTGCCGGTCCTCCATAGACTCCGAACTCGTGTTGCAAACAGACGACATCGACCCCTTTGGCATTGAGAAAATCAGCGGCTTGTCGATACGATTGGAGAACTTGATCCTCCATCTCGAAAACGACTTCGGGACCGAAATCGTGGAGCCCAGGATTGTCCGTTACCGAAACCACAGAAAAGTCGATGTTGGGAAAACGAGAGGTTGTGCTGCGAAAGAGATCGCTCGTGAACGTTGCTATGCCGCATTTTCGAGGAAGATAGTTCCCCACAAAAGCAACCTGAGACATGGAGTCCTCGGATCCTACAATTTTCATCAAACTCCTTCGGGTGACTTGCTCTCGACGCTCTGGGCCGAGGTTGGCAGCGATAGAAAGCCCGCTAGGGCCGGGGGAAAACACCGGGCGAAGTTCATAAGTCTTATCTCCTTTGATATTTGCTATTGACCATGCTGGTCTTCCCAACAGACCTCCACACGCTACCGGAAAAGAGAGACCACAAGTAGTGTCGAGAGTACTCTCTTTAGGAACCGATGTACTCCCTTTCGCTGACTCCGAAAGCTTTGGGGTACGGGGGTCACTTCTCTCGAAGCAGCCCTTGCTATACCATGAGTTTAGGCCGCTTAAGACGCGGCCTCGCGAGGAGTGACACGAATGATGAGGCAAACCCACAACGACCAGGCCATGAAAATCTCCGGTCGTGCAGCCACTGAAGGGATGTGGAAACAGTGACCGAGACAAACTATAAGAACTGGTTTCAAGCCTCAATGGCTTGGCCCCCGAGTGACTTCTATGAGAAACTCATCTGCGTCGAACGACGAGAGGATGGAGCGCGTCTGGACAGACTTGTTCTGAAGAGATGCAACGAAGCCATCAAAAACTCGATGCTCGCCGCAGATAGAAGGCGAGTTCAAGACAGACGGGCCATCGCTTGTTGGGAAAACGAAGGGGGCGGAATCCTGCAGGTGGTTGACTGAGCGATGACCTCCGGTGAGCGCAGGCCGGATCGAGGAAACCGAAGAGTAAGGGCTTCTTTTCACCGGTCGCGAACGGAGCTCGGGTGAAGAAGCGAGCGCGATGAACGGGAAAAGGCTCTTAAAAATGGGGGGAGGCTGTCTACTGGGGGCGTTCTTTGCGATCCAGTTTGTGCCCTACCCCAAACCTTTTTCAGGAACGACCTCCGCCAAAGAACTCCCCCCCTCGACACCGATCTCTCAAATGATTCGCCGGAATTGCTATGACTGTCATTCCGAGACTTCTCCTCTGCCCTGGTATGGACGGGTGGCTCCGATTTCGTGGTGGATGGCAGACGAAGTTCGCCGCGCCCAGTCCGCGCTGAACTTCAGTCGCTGGACGGACTATTCGCCGCGCCAGCAAGAGTTGATCTGGCAGAGGAGTCTGTCTTTGATCCAAGGAGGGCAGATGCCACCTCCGCCCTATCATTTCGCCCACCCTGTTCTCGAGGCCAGTGACATCTCCACCTTGAAGGCCCACATTCTAGAGCTTTCTCGAAACGACATGAGGGACTGGACCCCGGAAGAGTTGCTGGCCTGGCCCGCGAGCCCTTGGCCTGGAGGCCCAGTCCAAGAAGTCCAGCAAACCAGAGCTGGAAAGTTGGAAGAGACGCTCGTTCTTGACGGCGGCTTGCTGTTGGTGGAAGGCGACTTGACCGCCAGCAAGGGAATTTCAGGCCACGGTGCCATCATGGTCAGCGGCCGGCTCCACATCGACAACTTGCCCGAAAACGTTGGACCGGTCACCCTCGTCGGACTGGGAGGGGTCACCCTCGAGGCCAAACAAAAATGCGAATTGTCAGGCGCGGTGATCAGCCCGAGAAAGCTGGACTTCGTCAACGTGAATGTTCGTGAGCAAGCCAATCCGCAGCTGTCTTTCGGCGATGTTCGCCAATCTCTCGCCGAATTCTGTCGAGACGATGGGGAATTGGGAGAGCGCCATGAACGGAGAATCATCGTGCGACACAAGGATGGTCAGTACGTGCTTTGGGACCCCGAGTATCAAAAGGTGCGAAAAGCCAACTCGGTCGAACAAGCGCTAGTCGAGGTTGAAAGACTGTTGGCCGAAGACGATTTGACCTCCACCGAAATCTGGACGGCAAAGTACCGCGAGGGCTGGAGCGATTTTCTAGAAGCTATGCCCAAGGCCGGGGATGAAGCCACGTTCAGACCGAGCATGAACTCGCTGCCTTGACCCGAGAGGTGAGCTTCTGTCGCCCTGCTCCATTCCAAAGAGATCATCGTGATATCCATGATTCGCGTGATTGAACGAACCGCTCAGAGACGGCCGACGGTGATTTCAGACTAGCGGGCCCAGAGATTGCCGTTTCCGGCCCAGAGCAAGAAGCCCAGCCCACTGAGTACTGAGGTCACTGGGCGGGGCTCGTCCTGAAGGGTATGCTGTCAAGGCGTCGGCTGAGGCCCAGTGGAGTGAACAAGAAAACTCCCTCTCGCCGAAGAGCTAAGCTGTGGTGTCAGCCACCTGAATGTGAGTTCCTATGAAACGAATCTGTATCCCTATAGCCTCTGCCTTCCTGGTCTGCGCCTTCTGCTCTCTAGCCGCTTCGGCAGAGGTCAACATCGAAGAGTTGCTGATTCGGCGTGGACCGGTCAGCCTGAATATAAGGTTGACTGTCAACAATCCCTCGCAGGTACGACAACTCGGACCAGTGGTCGCCAAACTTTACGCTC
>CAZVVF010000701.1:0-3305 GCA_964630575.1 uncultured Burkholderiales bacterium
GAAGAGAATACAGAGGACCTTGTTTTGACGCAGGAAGAGTTGACTGAATTGGTCTTGAAAGAGCCGCGCACCGAGAAGACTCGACGCATCATAGAGGCGTCCTTGACCGAGCCAAAGGAGCTTATCAACTTCTTCCGTGATCTGGTAAAGCAGGATGCCTCCGAGCCTTACCATTCCCTATCACTGGCCAGGGCCTATCGGGCCGCCGACCAGACGAAAGTGGCGGTGGTCCACTATCAAAAGTACCTCCGATCGGAAAAGGATTCACAGGCGTATCTCGAGTTGGCTGAGGCCTACGACGAACTAGGAAAGGCGAATCTGAGTGCTTCTGCTCGCAAGTCCGCTGAGGCTTACAGTTCGTAATGTTCGAGTTCTTAAAAGACATCCTAGGGGTGCCCCGACCGGTGAGTGTGATTGGCTACGAGGCGCCTGAGGTCATCTTGAGGTGTGGTTCGCCCTTGGACCTGGGGGTCGTCGATGTTCTCGCTGAGATCGCAGATGTTCGCATCAGAGCTCAGATTCAGGTCGTGGAGTCGGGGCTCGAAGAGTGTCGCGGGATCTGGGTCGCACCACAGGAGGCTTTGCCTCTCCTCATCGAAGTTTTTACGCCCAACGAACTGCGTACGAGTCCGCGCTATCCCAGAAGTCTCAGGGTTCGTTCAACCGAGCTTGAGGGATATCAGGGAAGCAGCGTCGACCTCTCGCTCTGTGGAATGCGTCTTTTGGGGCAAGGCTCGTTTGAACTCAATCAGACCATCGAAGTCCTCTTTGAGCTCGACGACAACCGGGAAACAGAGATCAGGGCACGGGGGAACATCTGCTGGCTGGCTCCCAGTGCTGATGGAGAGCACGTGGCTATCGGCTTGCGCTACCTCGATTTCGACGGGGTTCAGCAGCCCGAAGACTTTGCTCACTACTGCAAGTTTCTAGACAGAATAGGTTCTAGCGAAGTGAGTTACTGAACACTCGTGGCAAGAACAAAAAAAAAGACGGCCGATTCGGCCGTCTTTTTTTTGTTTGATTCGGTAGCTCTAGCTGTTGAGGAGGTCTTCGACTGCAGAGCGCTCCTCGCGGAGTTCTTTTTCGGTCGCAATCATGCTCTCTCGGCTGAAGTCGTTGATGGGAAGGTCCTCAACGATGCTGTAGATACCGTTTTTGCAGATACAGGGGAAGCTGTAAACGATTCCCTCGTCAATACCATAGGTGCCGTTTGAGGGGACGCCCATGGAGACCCAGTCTTTCTCACCGGTTCCGAAGACCCAGGTGTGCATGTGGTCGATGGCCGCTGAGGCTGCTGAAGCTGCCGAAGAGGCTCCTCTGGCTGCGATGATGGCCGCGCCACGCTTTTGCACGGTGGGAATGAAGGTCTCGGTGTACCAACCTCGGTCCACCATTTCCAGAGCGGGTTTGCCATTGACCTCACAGTGGTGAAGGTCCGGGTACTGCGTCGAGCTGTGGTTTCCCCAAATCGTCATCTTCTTGATGGAAGTCGAGTGGGTATCGGTCTTCTCGGCGAGTTGCGAAAGCGCACGGTTGTGGTCGAGGCGAGTCATGGCCGTAAACTGTTTGCGGTCCAATCTCTTGCATTGGCTCGCTGCGATGAGAGCGTTCGTGTTGGCCGGGTTGCCCACTACCAGCACTCGGCAATCGCTGTTGGCCATTTTGTCGATGGCTTTGCCCTGGGGAGCGAAGATCTGACCGTTGGCACCGATGAGGTCTTTGCGCTCCATGCCGGGTCCACGAGGTCGAGCCCCTACGAGCATGGCAAAGTTTGTATCGTCGAAACCTTCTTCAAGTTTGTCGGTGGCTACCACCCCTTGTAGCAGAGGAAAGGCGCAGTCGTTGAGCTCCATAACGACACCTTTGAGAGCGTCCATGGCAGGTGGGATTTCAATCAGTTGCAGCACGACTGGCTGGTCTGGTCCGAGCATGTCTCCGGCTGCGATGCGAAATGCCATCGCATATCCGATATTTCCGGCAGCTCCGGTGATGGCTACCTTCAATGGCTTTTTCATAAAGTCTCCTAATCGTCGTATCGGCCAGCGAGATCGTAGAAGAATCTCATCAGTCCGTTTTTGCTTCCTTTAGCGCGTTTCATGAGCAGTTCAAGTTCGCCAGGGTCGAGCCAGACGCCGCCACAATTGGGGCATTTGTCGATCTCGACAGAGTCTACTGAGACGCACTCCATGACTACATTTTCACAAGTTGGGGTGAGGCAAATGCGTTCTTTTTCCTTGCGTGCATTGCGCTCTCTCTTCAGGCGTTCAAGAGTAATTTTCTCTTGTTCGGCGAAATAAGCATCCTCATCCGTGAATGGGATATTACGGAAGGCGTCTTGAGGTAGTCCCTCGCTGGTTGGTTTTGAATCGCTCAAGTGACATCGCTCCTTTGAATCGTTTTGATCTTAGTGTTCAACACTAACGCAGCCCGAACTTCCGGAGAATTGAGAGCGGTTCCTTCATGAGAAACCGATCGTTAAGCCCCGGATCGGCAGTTGCTTATTGCTCTTTGGCGGCTCGGGCTGCGGCCATTTTTCTGAGTTCCGGCAAGACCTCGCTACCCAGCATTCGGATGAGAGCCTCCTGGTCTAGAGCCGCCATCTGAAGCGTCACGACGTCGGCTCCGATGGTTTCTACCAAGGGCCGATAGACCTCGATGATGTCGGCAGCAGTCTTGCACTGGGAGTAACGTCCGAGAATATCCTCGCGCGGCAACTCGTCGGCCTTCTCGCGCAGCGTCTGAGGGTCCACCGCTTCCAGTCGACCCGGCGCTCTCAGCCCTCGCCATGAGTAGAGGGCTTTCCAGGCCTCGTCGTCGTTGTTGGCCAGGATCGTCCATCTCGAAGCCATGACCATAGGGGCCGGACGTTGGAGATCGGCTGCGGCCTTCCGGGCGGGTTCGATCACCCTCTCGAAGGTCTCTTGAGGGTCTTTGACAGAGACGATGACGCCCTGTGCTTTTTGCCCGGCGAGAGTGGCCGACTTGGGACCACCAGCGGCCATAAAGATCGGCACGGACCCCATCGGCGGCGAATAGAGCTTGGCGCGATCGGTCTTGTAGTACTGTCCGTCATAGGTGAGTTTTTCGCCGTCGAGCAAGCGCCGCATGATATCGAGCGCTTCGGACATTCGCTCGGCTCGCTCTTTGTACTTCGGAAAGTGGTAACCGAGGGGGCCTTCATTGATATTCTCCCCGGTACCGATGCCGAGGTAGAAGCGGCCACCGCTGAGTCTGTCCACGGTGGCCGCGGCTTGTGCCACGAGGGCAGGATGAAATCGCCAGAGCGGGGTTGTGACACCGGTGGC
>CAZVVF010000702.1:0-3294 GCA_964630575.1 uncultured Burkholderiales bacterium
CCTACTACCTCTCAGTCAAGGAATCGCCATGCGTCATCTGGAGAGCTTCGAGAAGTTTCCTCCGATGCAGGCGCCTCCTTCCTACAACCTCACTCAGGTCATGGAGCAGATCGACGCTCAAAAGAAGAAAATTAGTACGATGGGTCACCCCAAAGACTAACCTGAGTTGAATTAGCGAGAGCTAGTTTCTCCATTGAGCGCCGGCCATAACACATGGCCGGCGCTTTTTGTTTGTCTGGTCGTGGCGCCGAAAAGTCGGAAGACGTGAATGTGGTGGATGCGTTGTTAGATGCCGCAGCTTCCCACATTCACGCTTGTAGGCGTGCCGAGTTCCGTCACAGGCGAACCGTTGTTCAAGGTTGTGAGAGGGCCGCCTTGGGGGGCATCGAGACCCTCGACGCTGAGCTCTCCGGTACCATTTTCGTTGACGGTGATCGACGGGGCGGTGTTGCCTGTAATAACAGCGCAAGTATCCAGGTCCGAGTTCACGACGAATAGATTCCCGATATTGGGCAGAACGTTATTTCGGCATGCGATGGCGGCTGTTCCCGTCGAGTCCTCGACTGAGATGTTCAAGTTCGCCTCATTGCCGGTGTTGGTCAGGTCGTTGTCACTGACCACATAGCTACCCCGTCCGGCTCGCATAGAAACAACTACGAAAGGAGCGTTGAGCCGATTGTTCTGACAGACGATCTGGCTTTCCTGACCTGCGGCTTTGGCCACAAAGCGGCCCGATCCGTTCGGAGCATTGAAAGTATTACCATCAGCAACGTTCGGCCCTCCGAAGATACTACGGAACGGGTTGAGACCGGCGCCGGCGGAATCCACATCAAGCCCGCAAGCCCCGGCAGAGAAGTCGTTCCCACGGGCCTCGAAGTTTCCGCTGAACTCCCAGTCAGCGTTCACGCCAGTGTTAAGAGCGAAGATGTTGTTGTTGGTGAGTGTCAGACTGCTGCTCTCGGAACCCGATCCCATACAATTGAATTCAACAAAAGTGTCGTATCCGGTGAATGTGGGTGCGTCGCCGGTTGCCACGTTGCCGTCGGCCGATAGATTGAGAGCACCGGAGCTACTCTCTGCGAAGATCATTTTTTCTGAAAGAAGTGTCGTGGTGTTGCTGAATATATTGCCGTTAAAAGCCAGGTTTGCTGTGGCGTTGGTGTTCGACAGTGAGACCCCGTTACTGATGATACTCAGAAACTGATTTCTCTCAACGACGATGTTACCGCCTACCTCGGTCAATTCCAGTCCGTTCAGGGAGCCGAGGACCAGATTGTCGGAGACGGTGATATCGTTGACGTTCATGGCTACGACAGCAGAAACTGCGGGATCCGGCAGAATCTGCATTCCGGTCAAACTGGAGTTGGAAGCCATAGTCGCGTTCCCCTGAAGAATGGGAGCTTGACCCTCGACCTGTACGACAGAAGCTCGAATCTCGCGGGCCAGACCGTTGTTGATACTGAATCCAGACCCTTCCCCCTGAACGGTCACGCCGTTAGCCAGGACAAGACTCTCGATATACGGACTGGTAGAGAAGTTGACGAAAACTGTGTCCCCACTGCCGGAAGCATCGATGGCCCCCTGAATGGTGTTGAAAGGAGCACCCATCGTACCGTCTCCGCCGGGTGCAGCCCGGTTGTCCACGTAGCGGCCCAGGTTGTTCAGAGAGATACTCACGGTCGCGGTGCTGGAGCCGAGCGCGTTAGCGAGTGTGTAGGTAAAAGTGTCTGTGATCCCAGTGGTGTTGTTTGGAGGCGTGTACTCAAAACTGCCGTCGGCTTGCAGAGAAACCGTACCCCCACTCGTCGAAGCGGCGTCGAAGGCACTGATCTGCCCACCGTTGAGAGTGTCGTTGTTCAACACCCCGTCGACTGCCGTTACCCGCAAAAGAGCGTTTCCGATGCTGCTGTAGCTGTCGTTGACCGCAGAAGGTGCCGCTGTAGGTGGAGGCGCAGGTGTTGAGGTCGGTTCAATCACCGGACCGCCGGGAACAAACCCGGTTCTTACGAAATCGTTGTTGCTGTCACCACACCCTACCAGCATGAAGCTGGTAGCTAGAAGAGCCAGCCCGAAAAGCTTGATACTTTGAAAAGAAACATTCATTAATTCACCCCTTTTTTTACTGAGGCTTGTCGAGAAGCAGTCAAGCTTCCTTCAATTAACTCAACTCGCGCAAAACCACCATGGGCTTGGACCGCTCCCGCAAGATGTCCCGGCAGAAAACAATCTAGGGGGGGGACTCCTCCCAGACGATGCATAAAGTGAGCCCCAAATGAAGTCAAACAAAATAGAGCGATTCCGCTACCCTATCGTTGCACTCGTCGCCTGCCTCCTCGTCCTCGCAGGCTGCTCTCACAACACCCCTGTGCCGTCCACGACACAATCCCCCAACCAGGCTCAAAACAAGGACAGTCCTGAAGCAGAAGCCCGTTTCAAGGCCGGTGTCGCAGCCTACGAAGCCGACGACCCTACGTTGGCCTACAAAGAATTTTTGGCAGCAGCCGAGCAAGGGCATGTGGACTCCCAATTCAACGTGGCTTTGATGTACGAGAAAGGGATCGGAGTCGACAAAGATGAGAAACAGGCGCTCGAATGGTATGACAAGTCCGCCCGACAAGGCAATTCGGCAGCGCAATTCAACTTAGGGGTTCTCTACGAGAACGGTCGAGGTACAGAGATTGACTACGCAAAAGCCAATGAGTGGTATCGCAAGGCATCTCTCCAAGGCGACGGACTGGCCATCGGTAATCTTGGCATGCTGTACATACGCGGCCAAGGCGTGCCTGAGAATAAGGTTGCAGGCTTGGCCCTACTCCTGTGGTCTGCCACTGTAGACCAATCACCGGAAAACAACGCTAGGCAAAACATTGCAGCCACCCGCGGCTTAAAGCCCGAGATGATCACCGAAGCGCAAGCCCTCGCCGATGAGTGGAGCAAATCGCAAGACTTTCTGGTGCCTCTCGATGCCTATTTGAAGAGTTCCGAGAAGTCATAGACTCCTCGGGCGTTGGCTACAGAAGAAAAGCTTCGCGCAGCACCGGGTTGATCCAGATGGCAAGAAGTATGGAAACAACCAGACCCAGTGTCACTCGACCCAGGTCTAAGAAGATCATGCGCCGCACACTGCGCCAAGAACCGTGAGAGTGGTGTCGGAGTTTGATACCGAGTTCTCGACCAGCCAGCAGGCCAATGAAAACCCAAGTCGTGCTCATGGGAATCGCGCTCACGACTTTAAAATAGTAAAGAACACCGGCATAGACCATATCGATGAGAGTCGCCTGACGAATATCGGCA
>CAZVVF010000703.1:0-3290 GCA_964630575.1 uncultured Burkholderiales bacterium
AGCCGCTGGAACATGTCAGTCCCTCAACTCTCAGCCGAGGACCTCGCTGATCCCACCGCCTCCGAGCATCGACACCGTGCCGAGTAATCCCAGGAGAAACCCGATGAGACCAAAGAAGGCGCCAAGCCCGGACATAACGTTGTAACCGGGCGGATGAGTCTTGAAAAAACGCTTGTCGTTCTGGGGGGGACTGTAGTTGAGTTCACTCTCGAGCTGAGCTTGATCACTCATGATCGGGACGTCCAGGTTCGAGTGGGTGAGTCCCGAGTTCGGCCCTTACTGAGCCCCTGTCTTTGCCATCGTTCATTATTTATCGATTCGCTCTTTCTCCATCCTCCGCCTGCCCTTGTGCTTTTAGCGGGCCCGGGCCCCCAACGGGCCGTGATCAACGAGGGAAGGAGGCACCCTTGCGATAGAGATCCGGTAGGGCGCTCGGCTCCACGGGTTCTGAGAGCAGAAAACCTTGCATGATGTTGCACCCACACTGCAGAAGAAATTTGGCTGTTGCGACGTCTTTCACCCCGACTCCGATCGGTATTAGGCCCAGGCTGTGGGCAACCCCTATGGCTTTGCGGCACAGGTCGGGCGGCCCATTGACGAGCTTAGAGGAGAGCTTCAGAAACTTCACCTGGTCGAGTCTGGCAAGAGACGATGCCGCCTCTCCGAATCGGTCGATGGCCAGGCTAAATCCGGCGCTCAACAAGCCCGACAGGGTTTGGTCGATAAAATCCTGGTTGAGCGTTCCGAAGTCCTCATCGAATTCAAAGCACACGTTTTCCGGCGCGATTCCAAAGTTGGAGGCTTCGGTTTGAGCCACGGAGGAGAAATTCGACTCCAAGAGTTGACGGCCCGAAAGGTTGAGGCTGGCGAAGAAGGCTATCCCCTCGGATTTCCAGCTCTGCAGCTGTTGGCAAACCTCCCGAAGGACCCATTCTCCTATGGCCACAATATCGCCGCTTCTCTCGGCTAGGTGTATGAAATGTTCCGGCATCAGCAAGCCCGCTGTTCGGTGCTTCCAACGCAGCAGAGCCTCCACCCCTAGGGCTTGACCACGCAAGGCTCCGGTAGGGCCCTGTTCCACCACAAAAAAGGGCAGATAGGCCAGAAAGAGTTCATCACCTTGGAGTCCGTACTTGAGTTGGAGTTCCAGGGTGGCGTTGGTTTGCAGATGGTCTCTCAAGACGGGACTGTAGATCTGGAACTGATTGCGGCCCTTTTCTTTTGCCAAGGAGAGCGCGGTTCTGGCTTGAGCGATCAATTCTTCAGCGTCTTGGGCAAATTCTGGTGTGGAGCTACCCCCCTGGCTCACCGTCAAGCGGATGTCTTGGCCCTGAACCGAGAACGGTTGGGCCAGGCACTGCTGAACGCCGGAGGCCAACTCGACCGACCGGCTAGCGAAATCCCGAGTGGGAATATCGGGGAAGACGATGGCGAACTCATCTTCACCGAGCCTCCCCACCGAAGCCCCTGAGGGTGTCATCAGGCTCAGTCGTTCTCCAACCCTAGCCAAAAGTTGGTCTCCCATTTGGTGACCTAACATGTCGTTGATCACCTTAAAGCGATCGATATCGGCAATCAGCAGAAGAACCTGATAGCCGAACCTCTCGTTGGCCACGAGGTGGTTCAGATGCTGGAGCATCAGGTGGGAGTTGGCAAGGCCCGTCACTTCGTCTCGAAAGGCCAAGCGCTCAATGTTCTTGACCGACAGCGATGCCTTCTGTTGAATCTGGTCGATGGAGCGCTGGAGTTTGCTCAGGCTGGCCTCTGCGGCGTTGGCTCGACGCTCGGCGTTTCGATAGAGGTCCTTGAGTCTGGCCACTTCCTGGGAGCTTTGTGGGGAAGCTTCCGACAGCACCTCACCGTTGGGAGCGAGCCGGGCGAGCAAGAGGCGGGCCTGGGTGAGATGATCCTCAAGGCCTTTAAGAATTTCGAGATGTTCAGCCTCAAAGGCTGGCTGGCTATGTCGCTCTTGCACTGTCCATCACATCCTTGCCTGGGGATTCACCATTCTAGTGGTAGTCTCAAACCGTGAGGGCGTCTGTAGGGTCAGTATGACAACGGTTGTAAGGAGACTCCAACAAGGCCTTGAACCAGGTGACCAACAACAGGCAGATTATAGATTCTCTCAGCAGGTTTCGCAGACCAGATCGTGGTGTTCGGGGGGGCTCTCAGCCAGCGTTACGCTCCAGCCTTCGTCCAGTGGCTCAAAGCGAACCAGGGTGCAGTTTGGTATGCGTTGGGGAGTCTGGCCAAGGTGATTGCAGAGGGCCCAATAGGTGCCACCATGAGCCACAAGGAGGGGAGGCTTTATGGTCGCTCTCAGGGCGCGCTCTGCGGCTCGTACCGTGCGACTGATGAACTCCTCCCGGCTCTCCGAAATGACCACGCTCGCGTGGCTGAAGTCCGGTAGACCTAAGCCCAGGTCGCAATAGATCTCAGAGGCTGTCTGAGGGCAACCGCACTCCTTGAGTTCGTAATCCACAAAAAGACGAACCTTCAAATCCTTATTCAGTGCCTGAGCTGTTTCTTTGGCTCTTGAGAGAGGACTGCAGAAGATCGCCTCGATCCCAAAATCTAACAACTCTTTGCCTCTTTGATGAGCCTGCGCTCGACCGTTGTCGCTCAGCGGCACATCGGTGTGGCCCTGAAAGCGGTTGAGACGGTTCCAGGTCGTCTCCCCGTGGCGAATAAAGTAGAAGGTTCGTTTTTTCATTTGACTCAGAGTTACCCGTCCTTTGTGGGAGTTAACCGGTAACTTGGGCAACACCTTTGAGCGATGGCTTACTCAAGCCAGCACTGACTTCATGGTCGGGTTTTGCGTTCCTAAAAATCCCCGGTAAGTCTCCGAGTCAGTTCCTTTTCAAAGGTATCGGCGCTGGGGTGTTGAGCCCCTGTGACCCTATTTTCGAGGAGAAGAAAGTTGCCCTGGAGCCTTTGGACAATGCTGGTAAAGCTGCGGATTCGGTCTCCCGCAATGTTCAAGCGCCTCTTGTAGGCTTCATCCTCCACGATGCCAAAGTTGCTCAGGTCTAGATTCAGTCCCTCACCCGATACCACACACTGGAGTCCGGGTAGCCCCAGTTCCATCCGCTTGGGAAGGCTCGTCACCCCATCTATGAGGAACCGAATTTCGGTCGGTCCTTCGAGGGTCAAGGGGAGCGCTATAGCGATCCCGCATTCGACGTGGGAATCGTCCAACACGGTTGCGTCAGGTCCAAACTCGCGCAACAGAGTGGGGGCAGCCGTGGCGTTCCAGTGCTCTGAGTAGACGGCGTTGACGCCGCGTTTCC
>CAZVVF010000704.1:0-3286 GCA_964630575.1 uncultured Burkholderiales bacterium
TGGCGCTCAAGAAGGCGACAGCGGGCAGTAAGCAAGCGCGCACCACCCACAGCTGAATCATGATCCAGTCAGCAGCGGTGCGGGCGCCGGGGGCAGGCAAAATCCTATTGTTTCTCAAAAGAGATATTTTATGAGACTTTTTCTTTCATACTGCATGCTCTGGGTTTTGGGTGGGCTGCTTTTGGGAGCCTATAGGATCGCTTTCTTCGGAGCGGAGACGTTCGAAGCTTTGTTCGAAAGTGTTTGGATGGCACTCTTTCTCGCGTTGGGTCTTCTCACCGGCATGACCTGGCGAAACCCGAAGAGGTTTCAGGAGCAACTACCGATCCCCGCAAGGGGAACTCTGAACGCGCCTGTCTGTCTCCCCGGCCAGTCCGTTTTTCTCATCCTAGTGGGTTTCTTTTTAATCTTTGCAGCGATGATTTTTACTGTTGTTCCCAGTTTTCGACTGATAAATGATACGCAGTTGAACTGGGTGCACGGGGGGGTACTCACAGCAGTCGGTATTGTATTGTGTACCGTTAATTGGAGCGTCACAGTGGACCCGGTTTCCCAAAAAATCAGTCGTCGACTCTCGATCGTCGGTATACCGATGGTGAGTCGCTTTCGCGGGGATATCGCCAAGGTTCAGCCCGTACTTTACCGCTCTTTCTTGCGCACGACGATGAGGAGAAAGTACTATCTTTGCACCTTCTCGAAGCTCGTACTGCGGCACCCACGGGGTGAATGGACCGTCTGGTTTAGTCCCCATCTCCAGCAGGCAAAGGGGATCTGTCAAGCTCTCGGTTGCCCCGAGTTGATCGTGGAGACGATTGACTACACTAAAGGGGAAGCAGAGAAGAAGCTCTCATTCTACAGAGCTGGATTTAAAGAGCCGACCGTCTTGCCCCCGCCGGACGGCAAGCTCAACTTCGCGATCGTAGTCTTGATACTGGCGGTGATAACGGGTCCCATCATTCTGCCGTTGGTTTCGCAATCTCTTTCGCAAGAGCAGGACCAGGAGCAACAAGAGGAGGCCTTGCGCCGCCAACGCCTCTCGTACGAAGCTTTGTCGCGAGCGACCTCACTCTGGAACTCTCTGGACACTGAGGCCTCCGAAGAGAGCAGAGCGGCATCGGTGAGAGAGGGTCTCCAGAGAGCGAAGGAAGCCGTCAAGCTCTCCCCAGACGACTCGAAGGCCCAGCTGCTTTTGGCGCAATTTCTCTGCCAATCCGGAGAGTACGACGAGGCGGTTGCGGTTTACGAGCGTTACCATAAGCTGGGGGGACACGATCCGGCACCCGCTTATCAACTGCTCGAAGCCGGCCAGGACGAGAAGGCGCTTCGGATCTTTGATCTGGTGCTCACCGGGAGACGGCCCTGTGGGCCCGCGATCGATCGGTCGCTTCTTCTCTTCAAAATGGGTAGAGAGGACCTGGCTGTTCAAGGCTTCTCAAAGCTTGGCTCCTGTTATACCAACAAGAAGTACAAAAGGCTAAAAAGTTTGGTGGAAGCCTACTACAGGAAAAGAATGAGCGATTAGTCCCTGAAGCAGATACGATCGTACGAGTTAGCTCGCTTCTAACAGTCAACAACTAGGTCATGCTGACGGTTTCCCGGGTGTTTCCGTTTTCGCAGTCAGTGGGGGGACTCTGCTTTCTTTGCTCACAGCCCTGTGGGACGGTGCTCGATGTATTGTTGGCTCGAGAGCTCTTCTGGAACACCGACCTTGCTTACGTTGGGACCTCAGACTGCTTGAGTTTCGCGTGGCGGAGGCGGAGACGGGTCGGCAGTCTCTCGGATTCAATCGGACGAAGCGACCTCCCCCCCCAGAGCTTGTCCTGAGGTCCGAGCCGTGCGGTGACCGGACGGACTAAGTATCCACACACGACCCGGTGGGTGCCACCCGGGATCAGACCTGGCAACTCTGTGACTTGCGACTTGGTGACGAGTTCCGAAAGGCTGCCCATCACAGATTCCAAGGGAGAGGTAAGCCACGGATTGTATCGCATTGGGGTTCACTATCAGGACGAGGTGATAGGGGGGGACGAGGAGTTCTATCCTTCGTGTCTGCACGGGCCTTAGCACCAGGAAGCCAACTGGAAACCTCAGGTTTGTCGAGCTATCGACACGAGGAAATTTAAGCTCTGAAGCATGGGCTAATGACCGGATGGAACAGACCAGAGGTTGGGCCTAGACCGCGTCTTCCTCATTCTCGGCTACGCCTTCTCCGGGAAAGTGGATGGCTTGGAGTCGTTCGGTCGCGTGAGCTGTCACAAAACCGGAAAATAGCAGAGCGACCAGTCCAAGGGCGGCTCCGATGCCCATGGTACAAACGGTGACCACCGCACAGCTTACGACACCGGATAGTCCAGTCGCTGCTACTTTCCAGTAGTCTCGACCCATCCTTTCGATATCGTTCTTGGCGTCTCTGATTCGGAACTTTCCAGGTTCAAAGGCTCAGTGACGGAGGAATGCTGGATAGAGCCAGGCGAGCACTCCGACGGTGAGGATAAAGAAGGGCAATGTGAAGAGGATGGCTGCCATAAAATCACTTCCGTTTACACGGATAATCTGTGAAATCGCAGCCGCTCCGATAATGGCAGCCACGAAGACCAGTACCGCATTCCGAACAATCTCATAGGTGAGTCTTACGCCTTTCATCCAACACCCCCGTTTGAACCAGGAGGGAAGTGGAGCATCGGCTGCGTCCGCGGACCTGCGCACTTGCTGGATGTGGTAGCCCACGAGTGAGGGCCAGCCAACGATACTGACGAGAGCGGCCCATCCACTTGTCGCCTTGAAAAGCCAACTCCAGTCGCGGCGTACATGGTTGAAAGAATCCTGTGCTATAGAGCTTTTTATTAGCTTTCAATTTGTTAATGGGCAAAGAAAATCTCGCTCGAAATGCCAACTCGTTTTAAGGTGGAAATTGAAATGGCTACTTTCCGTCCTTTGTTGACTCCGGTATGGGGGGACATTCGTGCTCATAATCTACGCCCTGACGGCCCGCATCTACTGCATGGTTCGAGACCTTAACAATCCGGGATTCGGGAGATGCCTTCGCGCTGTCCTAGCTGCCTGGGGGTGGCTTGTCCTGGTGGCTCTCCTTATGCCACAACCAGGCGTGTGGGCTTTTGGATGTTCCTTGCTAGGTCTGCTGATTTGCGTACTGGTTTACTCCAGGATGCTGTCGAACAGCGACCTGAAAGCGGTGGCTCTCTATTTTGCGCAGGTGGTGACTATCACCGGTTTTTGGGGGGCGCTTTTCGGTGTGTTTCTAATTCTCGGTATATCGACCCAACCG
>CAZVVF010000705.1:0-3285 GCA_964630575.1 uncultured Burkholderiales bacterium
ACGAGGCCGCAAGAGACACACCTCCCTCCTCCCAATGAATCAAGCGGCCTCGTGTGCGCCCCCGGTGTTTATTTTATTGCCAAGGCGGCTGGCGCTTGTTTTGCAGCGCGGTTATGCCCTGCAGAAACTCCGGCCTGGCATAGCACTGAGCTTGCTCTTGAGATTCGCGTTGCAGCGCCCTGGCCAAATCGGACTTCTGAGCTTCTCGCTCTGTGGAGAGTAGAGCGCGCGTCGCTTCGGGGGCGGATTTCAGCAGAGAGGTCAAGACGCTGTCGAGATCTTCAGACAGAGCCTCGGGCTCACTGAGACGGCACAAGAACCCCCTGCGAAAGGCTTCTTCTGCGCCCATGCGGCGCCCGGTTAGCATCAACTCCCGAGCCACATCAGGGCCGAACACACGCGGGAGGAAATAGCTGCCCCCCATGCCCGGATGCAGGGCCAATCGAGTGAAGGGTGCTGCTAGAAGGGTGCTGGTATCGCCCACTCTCAAGTCGCAAGCCGCTGCGAAACAGAAGCCCGCTCCCACAACGTGGCCGTGCAGAGCGCACACGAGGGGGATACCAAGGTCTCGCAACCCCAGAAAGGAGGAGTAGAACTCCATCATCTCGCGCTCGTTCTGCTCCGTAGAACGAGAGGCTTTGAGGCGCAACATCTCCAGGTCTCCACCAGCCGAGAAAGCCCTTCCGCGGCCTCGGATAACGAGCGCTCGGCAATCGGGGCGCCCCTGGAGAGTCTGGGTCGCCTCCCGAAAGGCCGCAGCCATCTCCAGATCCATGGCATTGAGATTGGCGGGAGAATTGAGAACGAGGTGAACCACTCGCTGCTGGTGACTCTCCTCGAACAAAAGTTTGCTATCGGTCATGTAAAATTCTGGAGTAGCTGGATCGTGGGAAGAGCCGCGGCGAGCGTGATAAAACCCACCACCATGCCCATAAAAAGCATGATCAGAGGTTCCAATATCGACGACGCGCTCTGCAGAGCGTACTCCACCTCCTCGTCTAGTATTTTGGCTACAAAGTGGAACATCTCGGCGAGCCTTGCCGACTCCTCCCCTGCGCTGATGAGATGCAGGGCCGAAGGAGTAAAGAGTTCGTTGAAGCGGAAACAGTCGGTCACCCCGACTCCGTCGGCCAAGTCCATTCGCGCCCGACTGAGGCGATGAGCCGTCAGGGCGTTGCCTGCGGTTGTCTCGGCTCTGGCCAAGGACTGGTTCAGAGTGATACCGACCTCGAGCATGGTGGACAGAGAATATAGGACTCGAGCCGTTACAACCTTGTGATAGACCTCTCCAATGACCGGAAGATTGAAGGGGATCGAGGAGAGTCGCCGCTCCAGAATCGGGCGAGCTTTGATGAAGTCACCGATCTTGTCTCGAGTGATGTAAAGGAGAATAGCGCTGAGGACGCTCACAGCGACCGTGGGCAGAATGAACCCTCGCGAGGCCAGCAAGACTTGGGTCGGCCAGGGCAGATTGACCTGGAGTTCGTCGAACAGTGGAGTGAGAGTCGGCAGCACGAAATAGATGAAACCCAGCGTACCCAGCAAGCAGACCATAAAGAGCATAGCCGGGTAGGTCACCGTCGATACAATGCGCTTTCGCATTTCCACTTCCCGCTCCAGCGCGTCTGCGAGTCGGTCCAGCATCTCCGGTAGTCGACCGGAAAGCTCGCCGGCTTGAGCCAAGCCTAGGTAGATGGGGTCGAAGGTACGACTGGCTGAGGCCAAGGCCCCTGAGAAGGTGTACCCGCTCTCTAACTTATGAACGATGGACTCGAGCATAGGCTGAAGAGTGGGATCGGACTCGGCGGCAAAGCTGATGGAAGCGTGCAACTGTATCCCCGATTTGAGCATCACCGCCAGCTGACGGGTCAAAATGGCCAACTTGTATCGGCTGAACCGCTTGAAGGTGAGATCCTTCTTCTTGCTGTCTTCGGCATCCGAAGCTTCTTTGGACTTAGCACTCGGCTTCTTGAGAATCGGATCATCAGGGTGCCGTCGCCGGTACTTGACCGCCTCCGTCTCCTGGCCCGCCTGCCAGGAGCTGTGAACCTCCTCCTGGCTCTCTTTCGCGGCCGTATCCTCAACCCCAAAGAGCTCGCTTCGCTTCAGGTCATCCGCTGGAGAGCTTCCCGAGACCGTCTCCTCTGGAGCCCTCTCCGGCTTGGCTGGAGTGACCATTTGAGGTTCCTCCTCGTAAGCCGGCTGAAGCTCCGGTTCGACCACTCGCTCGGGGACAGCTTCGAGAACGAACTCTGAGTCGTCTTCAGAATCGTCTTCGAAGTCCTCTCCAGGACCTATCGCTTCCCCTATACCGGCCAGGAAGCTCGGCTGAAGGCCGCCGGAGAACACCGTGTCGGAGACGGTCTCCACGAAACGCTGGGGCCCAGAAAGGTCGCAGAGAAGGTCCGGGTCTAGCCTAGCCCTCTCCTCCTCTTCCAACTGTCTCTTGAAAGCCTCAAGGTCTGGAAGAGGCGGCAAATCGACCCCTTCAGCGACAGCCTCGGAGCGCTCCTCCTGGATGCGTTGAAACATCTCCTCAGGTGTCGGCAGGGAACTCTCACTCCGGTCGGCCTTGCTCTCTCTCTCCCGATTCAATTGGAGAAAGAGCTCTTCTGGTGTGGGTAGAGCCCTCTCTTGATCAAGCGCCTCCTGAGGCTCCTGCGAAAAGGGCAAGAGCAACTCAGGTTGAGTGGGTCTCTCCTCGATATCATCCGAGCGCGACGGCTTCTGAAACCGGCTCTTCATACGCTGGAAAAAGCCGATCGACTCATCGGCCTCGGGCTCTGGCGCGCGCACGGGAGGGTCCGACGGCGAGGGAATGCGAGGTAAGGCGGAATCGTCTGCCGGAGGCTCGATGTCTGCTGCCACCAGCGGTAGGTCAGTGGAAGGGACCTCCTCTTCGGGTGGCTCCTGCTCGGCCCGCATCCTGCGAAAGAGTTCTGCAGGGTCGGGTAGATCGGCCGAGGCGAGGTCCTCCAGAGGAGAGTCGTCGCCGAGATCGGCGTCAAAGAACTGGTAGTCCGTAAGCGAGGCTATTTCACTTTCTGGGAAGTCGAAATCCCCGTCGGTGTCACTCTCGCGAATCGGTCTGTCCTCGGCCTCCACGTCGGCGACAGCGGCAACCTCTTGGGCCAACTCCTCAATACTGGGATGCGGTCGGTCCGGCAGACCCAGGTCGAGTTCGAACTCCTCCTCGCTCTCGCGGGAGAACCCAGCCTCCCAGGCGCTCACCTCATCTTCGGGTACCCCTTCAGGTTGGACCGAGGCTTCAGGAATGTCATCATC
>CAZVVF010000706.1:0-3284 GCA_964630575.1 uncultured Burkholderiales bacterium
GAAGGTCCCGTTTTAAGGCTAGAAAGTGCCCCTCGCTCAAAGGGTCCACAAAGCGGTAGCGAGGTGAGTAGAACAGGGCGTTGTGGAAATGCTGGGGGTGATTGAGGATCAATTCCACATCGAGTTGACTCAGCTGTCGGAACATCACGTCCGTGCCGAGTTGCAAAAGGTCTAAACCTGGATAGCTCTGGCCCGGAAGTTGGGGGTGATCGTCATCGAATTCAGCGCATGGGTCCTGAAACAAAATCCAGTCGAAAACTAGGCTCGAATAGGCTCGGTCCTCCAACTCACGCAAGACCCTACTCTCAGTCAGCCTGGCGTGGACCTCCACGAGCAACTGCCGATCCGGCTTCTTGGGGTGCTGACCTGTGATGACCAGACTGCTCTCAAAAGCCTGGCACTCGATCTTCGACTCAATATTGAAGTAGCCGCGTCGACCCAGGTGGGCAAAAACACCGCATCTCTCGAGATCGGCATCGACCTCTTCAGGGGTAAAACGGCCCAACCATAGCCCGCGAGCTTTCTCAAAACTGCAGTCGAGATCTTCTTCGCTGAGGTCGAGCTCGATCACGTCAGAACTCAGAACCCGTCCCTTCTTACCAGCCACTAGCTTTCGACGTCATCCATCGTATAGTCGATCTCTGTAGCGGAAACGGGTCCGGTCTCCTCAAGGAGGTCCTCGTCGTGGCGCCCCCTCCACTCCTGTCCGAGCTCTCTGGCAAAGTCGATGACCACCGACATCAGTTGATAGATCTCAGGAGGCACATCGGTGGCACCGTTCTGCTCGGCCATAAGGCCCTCGACTTCACCGACATTCTTCTCCACGCTCAATCCCTGAGCCTCGGCCTCAGCGATCATCTTGACCGCTTCGGCGCCGGTCGCTGTCTTGACGATCTCGGTTGAACCATCCTCATGACGCCGAATAGCCACGGCCTTCTTCTTTTCCAACGGGTGGGAAACAGGCTCGAGATCGTCTTCGTCAAAACTCTGCTCAAAGGCATCTTGCCAGGCTTCATGCCACTTAGGCTTGGACATTGTAGCGCTCCAGTTGGTCGAAGTCGGTGTGCTCCACCAACTCCCGCTTGCCGCTGTGAGGACGAAAAACGGTACGGTAGTGTCCCCGCTCCCAACCCAGTGAGGTCACACGCTCGGCCAAAGCCGGAAGATAGGCGGTCGCGAATCGACGGACCTCTTCTGAAGCCGTCCCCATGAAAACGCTCGCCTTACCCTGACGGATCTCTACCAAGAAATGCAGCTCCCCCATCTCATCGGTATTCACCAAGAACTCGATGCGAGTGTCTTGAGAATCCACCACCCTTTTGCCCTCACCGTCCTCGGTGTATTCGAGCCAGAGTTCCGTGTGGTCGGGATGAACGGGGATCTGGAGATAGTAGTAGCCGAGGTTGCTCTCAGACTTGGCGCTGTTGATCAACTTCTGGGCTTCGAGATTCTCACCCAAGCTCTTCATCAGAGCCAAGAGTTCGTCGCCACCGACACCCTCCTTGGAGAATCGCTCCCTCATTCGCTCTAAGATCTTGGCGAAATCCCACTCCTCGCCGCCGCCGAACCCGAGACTTCCCAGATTGAACTCAATACCTGCCTGCTTGGCCATGTCTTTGAGATTTTTGGGGCTCTTGGCTTGAGCCTGCTGGTTGGCTCTGGTGGGCGGTTCCATAACCATCTTCCCCAGACCGTTCTGAACCTCACCGATCATCTTGTTCAAGTCTTTAGCCGCGATGTGAGTGTTCTCGGTCATCTTCTTGAGCTCGGTATTGAGAGTCATCATCTGCATCCCCACTTGAGGGTTGTTCGAGAGAAAATTGGACATCACCGTGACGTTTTGGGGCGTCACCGGCAGTTGACTGTTCTGCAAAAAACTGGTCGCAGCGACCTTGGTGGTCATGGGGGCTGCAGACTGATTCGGTCCTCCCGCTTGAGCCAACACCTGCTTCATCATTGTGAAGTTCTCTTTGGTGAGGGGGATCTTGAGTTCGACCATGTTTTTGGCCAACTCCATGCTCTTGGCGTCGATAGGCACCTTCATGCTGGTCAAGGTGTTCGTCAGATCGGACATGGTCATCTTAGTCGCCGGGGTCGCTAACAGCTTCAGGTGGATCTGCCCCTGATTCTGGCCCTGGACCTGAAGTTGGATCGAATCGCCAACCTTGAGCGGCACGCGAGACTGGGCTTTGAGCATCTGGTCACCGACATTCAGGGTGAACTGACCGTTCTGGAATCCGGCGACTTTGCCGTGAACGGTATTGCCCGGCCGGAACATAGCCGGATTGCTTCCCTCGGGGAGCCGCAGGGTGATTCCGGGAGGTTGGCCGCCCTTGGTCGCGGGCGGAGAAAACGGAGTTTGATTTCCCTGAGGCGCGATCGTCTTGCTGCTCTGACGACCACCGGTCGCCAGACCCTGCTTAAACTTTGCCAGCCCACTTTGGAGCCCAGTTTGTCCCAGATTGTTCATAGTACTCCCATTCTAGAAGCTCGCCAGCAACTCTAGGTTGCGGACTTGCTAATAGCATATTAACAAATTCCACGGGGCAATTGCCCTATTGCCAGAGATTCTCTTTATCGAAGGACTCAAAAGAGAGCGACCACGGCCCTGCCCGTATCGAGCAACAAGGTTGACGGAATGAAGTTTCTCTCGGATGGCGAGCTGCTGGCACAGAGAGCGGCTCAGGACCCAGTAGCTCCCTCGGTGGCAGGCCAATGACTTTGCTAGGGAGAACGAAGCCTTGCACCTTGAAGCCATATCGCCGCCATACTCATGCCATGTCCCTCGTTGAGGTTCTAGTAGCTTTCGTCATTTTGGTGGTAGCCGTGCTCACCATTGCTGGCTTCACAGCCCTGATTCATCGCGCCGCCCACGAAGGGAAACGGCAAGCCCTCGCCTCCATAGAGGCGAAATCCGTCCTGGAGCAACTCAAGGACTCCCGAGTGGAGTTTGAGGCCGCCGCCTCGGCTGGTGGGTACACCATCGACAAATCGGAATATCTGCTCAACGGAGAAGCCGACCCCTCAAAAAACGAAGCCGGGACGATATCGGCAGCCCAATTTCGGATCACCGGTCGAGCCACTCATATCGCCGGAGATATCTACGGCCTGACCGTGACGGCCAGTTGGGACGAAGACGGACGACCTCGTCGAGTCGTCATCGAGTCGCGAACCGTTCGCCCCGGACGCTAAGCCGAAGAGCGAGCTTAGGGATTCGGCACTTCCTCCCACTTGCGAACCCGAGTGCTGATTCCCGAAGGTCCTCCTGCCAAGAGATCGGCAGC
>CAZVVF010000707.1:0-3283 GCA_964630575.1 uncultured Burkholderiales bacterium
GAGACTACGATACTTCAGAGATCTCCGAGATGACTCTGAGAGAGGCCTACCTTCCGCCTTTTGAGGCTGCCATGGAGGCGGGTGTGGCCACAGTCATGCCCTCCTTTCAGGAGACGGCCGGGCGCCCGTCCCACGCCAGCACGTTTCTCTTGAATCAGCTTCTGCGCCAGGAATGGGGCTTTCCCGGTGTGGTGGTCTCCGACTACGGTGCCATCGAGGAACTCCTCAACCATCGGATCGCCGAGGGGCGCCAGGAGGCGGGGGCTTTGGCTTTGGCGGCTACGGTGGACATCGATATGATGAGCGATATCTATCGAACCTTGCCGCTCGATGCCGAGACGGAGAAGGCCGTGGACCAGGCTGTTCTGAGGGTCTTGGCGCTCAAGAAAAGCCTGGGGTTGTTCGACGACCCGTATCGCTACCTGGACGAAGCGAGAGAGAAGAGTGAGGTTCTCAATCCCAAGTTTCGGGCTGCTGCTCGTCGAGCCGCGGCTCGTGGTTGTGTCCTTCTGGAGAACAGGGATTCGCTGTTGCCCTTGGACCTTACCCGCGTGAAGCGGGTCGCGGTGATCGGGCCCTTGGCATCGGATACCCGCAGTGCGCTCGGAGAATGGAATCTGGTCGGACGGGTGGAGGATACCATCTCACCGCTCGAAGGGCTGCGCGACAATTTTGAGGCCCGTGGAATGGAAGTCGTCCACGCTCAGGGCTGCCCTTCTTGGCAGACTGACAGCAGCAAAATCCAAGAGGCGATCGATCTCGCTCAGAGCAGCGACCTTGTGATCTTGGTGCTAGGGGAGCCCTATGATGTGACCGGGGAGTCGCGCAATCGTACCCAGTTGGGCCTGCCGGGTTCTCAGTTGGAGCTTCTGCAAAGGGTCGCCGCAACCGGGACCAAAACGGTTACGGTTTTGGCCAATGGGCGTCCCTTGACCCTCGGTGAGGTCAGCGCGGCCTCGCCGACGCTTCTGCTTCTCTGGCACGCTGGTGTGGAATCGGGCAACGCCCTCTTTGACGTGATCGTTGGAGACACTCCCATAGGCGGCAAGCTACCCATGACCTTTCCCCGGAGCGTGGGCCAGGTGCCTCTGTACTACAATCACAAGAACAGCGGTCGGCCCCCCGTTGAGGGGCAAGAGAAGTACCGGATCGCCTACCACGACTCTCCGCTCACCCCACTCTATCCGTTCGGCTACGGACTCACGACTTCGACCTTTGAACTGTCAAAGCCAGTGGTCGTTTCCCCGCCTAAGACTTGGCCCATCGTGATCGAGGGACGGTTGACCAATTCCGGGGAGCGTGAGGCCGACGAGGTTCCCCAACTCTACCTGACCGATGAAGTGCGCAGCGTCACCCCCCCGGTTAAGGAACTCAAGGGGTTTCAGCGATTCACTCTGGCTCCCGGCGAGTCGGTGAACTATCGGTTCGAGCTCTCCAAGGAAGACCTGAGCTTCATCGGCCTGGACTTCGAGCGAGTCTTCGAGGCTGGTTGGTTCGCGGTCGCTGTGGGGACCGACAGTCGCGCCGAGCCAACCTTTCGAATGAGAGTGGACTCCACGGGTTTGGTGGGGCTGAGTCGCCCGTCGAGCGACTCTTCTGAGGGGTGACCTCGGTAAAGCCTCTGAGGGTCGTTAAATATTTATTCGGTAACAATTCGGAAATATTGAGACCGAAAATTCCACATTTTGACCGCCCGTCCGTGGCGAACAGATCCCAGAACGAAGCGCTTTGACGCGAGTGGGGACAAACTCATGTTACATCTTTTGTCTTTTCTGGAATTTTTAAGTGGGATGTTTCATAATGGGTTCAAGATAGATAGAGACGCAGGAGAGCAACACACAATGGCAATGATCAACCTACCAATCGGAAATGACGGCTTTCAAATTGGAATCGGCGATTCCAACCGCGACGGACGGATAGACTTTGACTTCGGGATCCGCTCTCAGGCCTACGGCAGCAGCCCGTTCGGCTTTGGTACCGCTGGCGCTGAGATAGGCTTCAACACTCAGCGCGGTTTGTACGCTGGTGGCGACTACTCTAACCACAATGCTTTTGGCTCTTCTGGTGGTGGCGGACGCGTGTTCGCCGATGGCGGTTTTGAAGCCGGCAGTTGGAGCAACGACGTTTTCGGAAACTACGGCCGGAGCTACGCCAATGCCGGACCTGGCTACGCCCACAGCAGTGTCGGTGGCGGCAACGTCTACAACGGCAACTATTTCGGTCAGCAAACCGACTCCAACTATTTCGGGACGGCTCAATCGAGTTGGGGCGGCAACACCTGGAACGGCTCCTTTCAGGCGAATCAGGCCTACGCTAACATTTTTGGTCAAGGTGGAAGCGTTTCGTACGGAACTCCTCCCTTCGTTCCGAGCTTTGGTGGTGGACACTATCAGAGTTCCGGTTGCAACTGCGCTCGCCAGTTCATGCGTTTCGGCTAGGCCGAGGCAGACCAACATAGTTTCAGAGACAGGAACCGGCCATCTTTGGTCGGTTTTTGTCATGGGACTCTATCCTCTTGGGGTAGGGTTTGAATTCGCTCACGTAGCATAGGGTTCTGATGGACTCAGCCGCTTCAATACCCAGTGGTCCCCCCAAGCCGGATGAGGATGGCAACTACGATTCTCCAGCCTTAGCCACGCTCAGGCGAGTTTGGGATGATTACTGCGAGGAGATCGCGACCCCGGATGACGTGATGGGTGTGATCGCTGAGATCGGTGGCTTTTCTCAGTTTCAACTCCAGGTTCTCGAACGGCAAGTCGAACAGGGGGTGTCCAATCCCGAGGATGACTCCTTCAGCCTTATCTACGAGGCGTTCGAGATACTTCTGGAAGCTTGCGACTTCATGAGCTTTGAGTTCGCCGAAGAGTTGCCCGAGGGTGTGGTCGAGCCGGAAGAGGGATTTTTTTCGCACGGATTCGATCTCGTGCAAGAAGCCACCAATCAGATGATGGAAGGCCACGCCATTGGGATGGAGCACATCGAGGCGATGGCTGAAGTGAACTGCCCATTCTGTCAGCACGTGAACTCTCGAGACGACTCTAAGTGCGGAAGGTGTGGACGGGCGTTGCCCATGACGGCTCCGTCTGGGCCGGAGTCCGGAGGGGCCGTGAATGTGGTGGAACACGTTGGTCTGGAAAACCAAGCTTCGGAGTCGGACGGTGAGTTCACGAGAAACTATGTTCAAACGGTGGAGATTCTCGAAGGCTGGAAAGCCAAGGCGGTGTCTCCGGCCCAACTCAGAGAGTTCTTGGACAAACTCGAAGAGACATTTTTAGCCCACCTG
>CAZVVF010000708.1:0-3281 GCA_964630575.1 uncultured Burkholderiales bacterium
CGGCCAATTCTTCAAACAGAGTCTCAGGATCTTCATCACGGTCGAATCGTGATTCAATCACTTGAAGACAGCGCTCTACGGACACTGAGACACCCGTATCATTTCAACATCTCCTCAATTCTCTCAAAGATGTCGGTGGAGTTGGGCCGTACCAGAGCTAGGATCGAGCTGTGTCGTACCACCAGGAACTCGTGTCCCTTATACTGCATGTCGATGGCCTCTTTTTTGAGGAAGTAGGCAAAGTCGCCGACTTCGGCTTGCAAGGGGAGGTACCGGATGGATTCGTGACGCTTTTTCCAGGGCTCGGATTCGGAGTACTCAGGATTTGCGGTAAGGTATCCAGGGCCGACTCGAACGACTCGGCCACCTTGGACTTTGTCTTTGTCTGTCACGGTGGCGGGGAGCACCAGACCTGACTCAGTCATTTGTTCACCCGCTAAGGGCTCAATCAAGACTCTATCCCCGACGACGATTAGATCACTCATATTTCCGGCCTATTCCGCAGGCTCTACCCGTGGACCTCCGAGAGAGGATCTTGTTACTCGCAGTGAAAGCGGTCCTGTCAGGGGGGGCGATTTTGGAAATGCCGCGGCGGACTGGCTGGGGCACGCTCTGGAATGATGGGGGAGGATTTTCTGGAGGCTTCTGTGAGGTTTGAGGGGGGCATTTCTTTTGACGCAGGCTACTGATTTGGTGGAGGCAAAGGGCCAAGATCACCCCTTGCAGGCGGTTCCGCCAGAAGCGCGTCGCGGTACCCTCAGTTTGGGTGTCGTTCTGTTTGGCTTTACCTTCTTTTCGGCCACTATGATGGCCGGGGGAGAAATCGGCTCGGCCCTGGGCTTTGGCCCCAAACTACTGGGCGCTGTTTTGCTCGGCAATCTCTTGCTTGCGGTCTATGCCTCGGCCCTTGGTGTGGTCGCTTTTCGCTCTGGTCTGAGCACGGTGTTGATGGCTCGGTTCTGTTTTGGTGAGCTCGGCAGTGGTCTTGCTGATCTGCTGTTGGGCCTGACCCAAATAGGATGGTACGCATGGGGCACCGATACGGTGGCGACGGTCTTGATAGAGACCTTCGAATGGCCGAGTTCCGCCTACGTTCCTTTGGTGATCTCGGTAGGGTTAGGCTTTTGCGTGACGGCGGCCATCGGCTACAAGGGCCTGGAAGCTCTCTCGGCTGTTATGGTCCCGCTAATGACCGGTCTGATCATTTGGTCGAGCTACTTGGCTATCGAGTCTATGCAAGGGGCGGGGCAGGTTGTGGAGGCGTCCACAATGTCCGTTTCGCAGGCAGTCACGATTATTGTTGGGACCTTTGTTTCCGGGGCGACTCAGTCGACCAATTGGACCCGCTTTGCAGGTTCGCTCTCGGCGTCGGTGGGGGTGACATTTCTAGCCTTCTTTCTGGGTAATGGCTTGATGGTTGGTTACGGCGCTCTGACCGGAGCCGTTTACGCAAACCCGGATATAGTCGCGGTTTTGATTCTTCAGGGATTTTTTGGCTCGGCGCTCTTTATGCTCTTGGCCAATATTTGGACAACCCAGGACAACACGATTTACAACTTCTCCCTGGCCGGATGTCACCTTTTTCGCTCGAACCAAAGACGCCTTGTGACCGTCGTTGGTGCTGGAGTCGGAACGGTTTTGGCCTTGACCGGGTTCGCTCAGATGTTGGTTCCCTTCTTGCTCGCCTTAGGCACGGCCATACCTCCGCTGGGGGGAGTGATACTGGCGGACTTTTTCGTGCTTCGCCGAGGGGTCTTTCCTGAGGTGCAAAGCCTGCCCTACCGAGCTTTTCGTGGAAGGGGGGTTCTGGCTTACTTCGGCGGAGTCTTGGCCGCCTGGTTTCTGCCCGGCATTCCACCGGTTACGGGCATCCTGGTGGCGGCTCTACTGCACTGTGCCTTGGGTTTCTCGGGTCACCGAGACGAGACTCTTGAGGCGGGGTAGCTTGAGTTCGGAGGGCTTGCCCTTGCGGTAGTCCTTGCAACTCTTGTATCCGTGGTAACGAAACTCGTCGAGTTCGGCCTGGTAGAGTCGATCGGGCTGGTCCTTGAGATGGGCTTCGACGGTGAGAGAGCGTTTGTCTCCGGCTCGTTGACGCACGCCCAGAAGGTCTGCGCCGAACTTTTCCCAGAGAGCCGCCTCAACGACTTGAAGCTGTGGGCTCAGCTGTCCGTGGCCTCGGTACCCTTCGAGAAACGGCGCGCCCTCAGCGAGTGCTGAGTCCAGGCGCAGTGCTATCTCTGCGGTTAGGTGACCGAAGATCCTCCACTCCGGAAAGGTGGCCACAACGGGAGCAAATCGATGCCCGCCCAGGTGAGAGACCTGCAATACGGCGCGCTTGCTGGCTTGGGATAGAGTCTTGTAGAGGGGGATCCCCAAGAGTCCGCAGCACGGGTCTCGGGAGCCGTGGGTGCAAACCAGATAGAGCGGAGTCGCCTGCCCGCTAGGGGGGGCCGACAACGCCGCCTTGAGCGCTTCAGGAGAGGCCTCGATCTCCTCGCATAGAGAGGACGTTCCGCTCCATCGCAGGAGGAGTCCGCGAGGCTTTAAGGAGGTGTCGCCCCAAGGGATTTCGGGTGTAGCTATCAGCCGAACGTCCTCCCCCTTGTGCCCCTTGAGGACCGAGCGGAGGTCGCTAATGAGTCCCTCAACCTTTTTGATTTTGGCAGGCCACGGCTTGGCCAATTCCACCACAAAGTAGGCATCCTCTTGGGGGGCTGTGCCAGTTATCGATGTGAGTTCCAGCGGACTGGAGGCACACCCCGGAAAGGAGGGGCAAGACATGCTTACTTCTTGGAGGCTGCTGGTTGCAGGTTGCTGCGATGCTTCGCTGTCGCCCACAACACGTAGAGGATCTCAACCGCAGCGTAAATCGATACGTACTTGATTCCGCCCGATCCAAACCCGTAGGAATGGAGGCCGGCGCCCAGCACGTAGTTGACGCCGTACCAGGCCATCACGACACCAAGGAAGGCGATAACGGACCAGGCTGCTATGCCGAACTGCTTGAGCCAGCCTGCATGGCGTCCATGCAGAATCGCTAGGTAGCCCAGCAAAGCGATGAGCGCCCAAACCTCTTTGGGGTCCCAGCCCCAGAAGCGACCCCAGGAGTAGTTCGCCCAGACCCCACCGAGAATAGTACCGGCAGCCAAGAAGAGGACACCGACCTGAAGGGCCCGGTAGAGAGCGTCGTGGATGCTCGAGATGATAGCCTTTTGCTCCGGTCGCATGGCGCTCTTCCAAAGGACGATGTGCACGAGGCCCAGCGCCAGCATAAAGGC
>CAZVVF010000709.1:0-3278 GCA_964630575.1 uncultured Burkholderiales bacterium
TGAAGTTGGCGATTGCTGTTGGTGATACAAACGAGGTCGAAATCGATCAGATCAAGGCAGCCGATACCGCTGCGAACCAGAGCTTCGGCGGCGAAGCTCCCCACGCCACCTAAGCCGATCACGGCAACCCTGGCGTTGAACAGGCGAGACATTCCGCTGTCGCCGACAAGTCTGCCGATCCGGTCAAAGCGCCTATGCAGCTTGTAGTCTTCGTCGATGGGAGTGGCTGTTGCGTTTGTCAATGTGGTCTCCTCTTGGAAATATCCTAGTAAAAGGATTCGCGTTCTGCGAACCCTGTCCATTCTATGCTGGGATCCAATTTCTTGGAATTCGTTACGGTTTTTTCACTTCCACCTGGATGGCGCCAACTTTCGAGATGAAATCGGCGAGCAGTTCTTCGTGAAATCGGAAACGTTTGAAGTCCGCGGTCGCATACTTTTCGGTGGCGACTAAGGTGAGCCGCTTGCTCGGGCCTGTGAGTTTGCCTTCGAGCATGGGAGTGATGGTGCCTACGGTCTTGACTCTGTATCCCAAGAACTCGCGAACCCCGTCAACTCCGGTGTAGTCGAGTTTGGCCCAATTGGCCGAGGCGTATTCTAGCAGTCCGCTCAGTTCACGCCACTCTTGAGGCTTCAGGTAGACGTGGGCATCGTCAAAGTAGAGACCCACGAGAGTTGTACCAGATTGGCTCTCGAGTGCGAGCACTTCGAGCTTGGCTTTCTTTTCGTCTTCGAAAGAAAAGGACTCGCCGATCTTTTTCAGGCCGTCATAGGTCTCGGCAGAGAGCGGTGAAGAGAAAAACAAAAGGGCGATAAAAATGAGAGAGAGTCGATGCATGGGTCATCCTTTTTACTGGTGTTGGCCGCCGCTTTCAATTGAGCGGTACTCTAAACCTCTCGCAGGCAGCTTGAGTTGCCCGCTACCGCGAAAACAGACGATGCCAGTTTTCTCGGTGGCGCTCTCGACACCACGGGATGCTCTGGCCCAAGACCTCAGAGGCGGCTTCGACCACCTGGGGCAGAGCCTCGGGGCCTGAGCAATCTCCGCTTCTGATGCTGTTCGGGTCGGGGGCATCCGTTTCGAAGAGGAGTCTTTCAGGCGGCGTCGCGCGTAGGTTTCGACGCGACTTTTCACAACGCTGAAGCCTCGCTGAGTAGGAAAAGTACAAGTCCAACTCGCTGAACCGGGGTATCATCTCCTGGCTTCCCGAGTAGCTGTGGATCACACCACCGGCAAGCGGTGGGTCTTGACTCAAGAGTTCGTAGCCGTGACCGAACGCCTTCACGAGGTGAATGATCACAGGTAGGTTGCGAGTGTTGGCCCACTCGAGGTGAACGGCGAACAAGTCTTGCTGAGCTTTGAAGCATCGCTTCAACGGAGTGGAGGATCGATCGAGGCCGAACTCGCCAACGGCAACGAGCCCATCGCCCCATTTCGGGGGAAGGCTCTCAAAGGCGGTTCGGAGTTGCTCTAGGACAGAATCGGGGTCGCAGTCCTGGATGCACCAGGGATGGATTCCAAGGGCGTTCACAACGCCTTGCAGTTGGAGGAGCTCTGTTTGGCGGTCCCATTGGCTGGGCCCGTAGGAGGGAACCAAGCAGCCAACGACCCCAGCCTCGCGAGCCTTCTTCAGCAACTCCTGGGCTCTTTGATAGAGTGGGTCCAACTGAAGGTGACAATGACTATCCCACATCGGTGAAGGCTAGGGCAGCGTCGTATGGTTCGTCTTTAGACATAGGCCCACTAGGCCGGCACCAAACCGAGCGCGATGGGGGCAGAGATGATCTTGTCGGTGAACCGGAAGGCGTCCACGAGGTCTTTGGCGTGAGGGCGGATCTCGGCGCAAAGCTCCAGGACTTCTTTCCTAATGGCCTTGGATTTCACCGGCTCTATGTAGCCCGACTCCAAGAACCAGCCGGAATCGCGGTGGATACAATTGAGAGCGAAGAGGGTGCACAACCTGTTGAGCGGGAGCCGGATCGACTCCTCTTGGCAATCCTGAATGTGGCGTTGGAAACTCTCAAAGATGAGCCGTTCCACGTGAGCCAGAGCCAGGGTGACAAGATGGTCTTGGCAGGCGTTGAAGGCGGTGAAGGAATCGACCTTGCTATCGAGATGGGACTTCAGGCGCCGCGCCGCCGAGACCAGGAGAGAGTCCTCGCGATACTTGAGAGCTGAGAGGTGGAAATCGGCATCGCGAAGATGGTTTCGGTCCGTGTTGCGCGTGGTGAGAGGGTTCTGCTCGGTAAGGACGGTGGTGGCCTTGTTGGTGAGGTGCTTGACGATACCAAAGAAGCGGTTCTGGGAGAACTGGTGGCGATATTCTGTGAGCAATCCCTTGGCCACAAGTTGCAGAAGTACAGGGTTGGACCCCTCGAAAGTGGCGAACACATCGGAATCACCCTTGAGGTTGCCAAATCGATTCACGGACAAATACCCTTGGCCGCCGCAGCTCTCGCGGCACACCTGAAGGCTCTCGATGGCGTGCCACGAGGTATAGACCTTGAGCCCGGCCGCCATCCCTTCGAGCAGTCGACGGTCCTCTTGCGAGTCGTTCTCCAGCAGTTTGATGACGTCTTTGCAGGCAAAGGTGAGGGCATAAGCTGTGGCTAGGTGAGGCAGGAGCCGGCGTTGGTAGGTCTGATAGTCCATGATCGGGACTTCGCCTTCCCCTGCCGGACCAAACTGTCTGCGTTGCTCGGCGTATCTCACGGCGATGGTCAGGCCGACCTTGGACATCGTGTTGACCGCTGCCGAGATCGAGACTCGACCCATAACCAGGGTTGAGAGCATCTGAAAGAAGCGCTTGCCAGGATGATTGATAGGCGAGGTGTACTCCCCGTCACTGGAGACTTGGCCAAACCTATCGAGCAGGTTCGAGCGAGGGACGCGAACCTTGTTGAAGGTGATCCGGCCGTTGTCGACCCCGTTGAGTCCAATCTTAAATCCGTCGTCTTCAATCGAGATGCCGGGGAGAATGGAGCCGTCCGCGTCTCGGATGGGTACCAAAAAGGCGTGGACCCCGAAGCTATCGCCGTCGATCACGAGCTGGGCGAACACCGTGGAGATCTGGGCGTGGAGTGCAGCGTTGCCGATGTAGTCTTTGCGCGCTCCAGGGTGGGGGGTATGGATGACAAATTCTTCGCGCTCTCGGTCGTAGGTTGCGGTCGTTTCGATATCGCGAACGTTGCTGCCGTGTCCGGTTTCGGTCATGGCAAAGCAGCCGGGCAGCTCAAAGTTGATGGCTCGTGGGAGATACTCTTTGTGATGCCGCTCGG
>CAZVVF010000710.1:0-3276 GCA_964630575.1 uncultured Burkholderiales bacterium
CCAGAGACAACTTATAGTAACAACGTCGCCCTAAGACAATTCTATTTTCTAGTAAGGCAAGTATCCAAGGATGGCAAAACGCAAAAAACGCGGGGATGAACCCGGCCAAAATATCGGTGAGGTGGTCGATGTAGACCTGCACTCCGTTACCCGGAGTCGCTTTCTCAACTATGCCGTGTCGGTGATCACCTCGAGAGCTCTTCCCGACGTTCGAGATGGTCTAAAGCCAGTGCAGCGTCGAATTCTCTTTGCCATGTATAAAGACCTCAAGCTCACACCGGAGAAGAAGACGCTCAAGTGCGCCAAGATTGTGGGGCAAGTCCTGGGGAACTATCACCCTCACGGTGACTCGGCAGTCTACGAAACGTTGGTCAGGATGGCCCAGCCTTGGTCGCTGCGTTATCCCCTTATTGAAGGCCAGGGAAATTTTGGCTCCATCGATGGCGATGGTGCTGCTGCCTACCGATATACCGAGGCCAAGCTGCAAAAGGTGGCGGTCCCGTTTTTGGAGGAGATCACCAAAGAGACGGTTGAGTTTCGCGCCAATTTTGATGACTCCGATACAGAACCTGTCGTTCTACCGTCGCGTATTCCTCAGCTTTTGGTCAACGGCTGTACCGGAATTGCCGTGGGTGTGGCTACCAACATTCCGCCGCACAACCTCAAAGAGGTGGTGCAAGCGGCGGTGCACCTGATCGATAATCCACAAGCGAGCACGGCTGACTTGCTCACCAAGATCAAGGGGCCAGACTTTCCTACCGGAGGGCAACTCCTGGAAAGCCGAGAGACTCTGATCCAGATCTACGAGAACGGTCAGGGGCGCATTCGTTGCCGCGGTGAGTACGAGGTGGAGGAGCCTGTCCGCAATGAGCGGCCGGTTGTTATCACCTCCATCCCCTATATGGTCAACAAGAGTACACTGGTGGAGAGCATCGGGGCTCTGATCATGGAAAAGAAGATACCACAGCTTTTGGATGTGAGAGACGAATCCACCGAGAAGATCCGGGTGGTTCTCATTCTCAAAAAAGAGGCCGACCCCGAAACGGTTATGGCTTATCTCTATAAGCACACCAGTCTTCGCTCAAGTTTTCACGTCAATATGACGTGCCTTGTGCCGGATGGGAGCCCTGTCGGTGTTCGTCCCGACCGGCTGAGTCTCGCTGAGGCTCTCAAATATTTTAACGATTTTCGATTCGAGGTAACCGTTCGCCGTCTCAAGCACGACTTGCGATTGCTGAAAGAGCGTCTCCATATCTTGAACGGTTTCAAGATCATTTTTGAAGACCTAGACACGGCTCTCGATATCATTCGTAACTCCAATGGTCGAAGTGACGCTTCGACCAAGATCATGAAGCGCTTCCCTCTCGACCAAAAGCAGACTGACGCTATTTTGGACTTACGCCTCTATCGCTTGGGTCGACCGGATGTTCAATCGGTGATCGATGAGTTTTTGGAGAAAACCCGCAAGAAGGAAGAGTTAGAGTTGTTACTGGATTCACCGACACGTCTTTGGAATGTCGTCAAGGATGAGTTGAATGAGATGGCTACCCTCCACGGGGATAGTCGCCGCACCAAGGTTTTGGTCAGTGGAGCACAAGAGTATAGCTACGACCTGCAGAGTCTGATCGTGGATGAGGATGCAACTGTACTGCTCTCGCGCGACGGCTGGGCACGACGCCTTTCTACGGTCTCTGACCTCAGTAAGGCCCGCCTGCGACCCGGTGACGAGCTGCAGTTTGCCGTGCGGGGGTCGACCTTGGCACCGCTCCTGTTTTTTACTAACTACGGGACCTGCTATACCTGTCGGGTCAATGATATCGTTCAGTCAACAGGCTACGGTGACCCCATTCAGGGTAGCTATTCTTTCAGCGACGGAGAGAAAATTATCGCTTGCTTTGTTCTTGACGAACGCGTCATTCAAGGCTCCATCAAAGCCGTGGACGACCAGGAGCCGGAGCTCCAAGCTGTGGCTGTAACCACCGATGGAAAAGGGTTTCGTTTCTCCTTGGAGAGCTTTATGGAGTCTTCCACCAAGAACGGTCGCAAGTATGCTCGGCTCACAGGTGGCGCTCAGATCGTTGATGTGCGATTGGGCCGACCGGAGACCGATTTAGTGGCCAGCGCAACGCGATTCGGTCGAGGAGCCCTTTGTCGTCTCCTGGAAGTGAAGTTTCTGTCCGGCGCTGGAAAGGGAGTCACGGTTCTCAAACTCGGACCGGAGGACCGGCTGGTTGGTTTCCGACTCCTACCAGAGGATGCGCCTCTGAGCGATGGCCTTCGCTTGGTCCGCGATGATGGGGGGCGCGAAGTTGTGGTTCACGCACGCTCTGTGAAGCTCACGGGTCGTGCCGGGAAAGGCCAGAACCTCATCAAACGGGGACTTCTTCAACCGGTGGTAGACCCCGTGGAGGTCGTCGGTCCACCTGACCCGGACTCTGGACCGGACAAGGATCGAGCGACAAACGTTTCCGATGATCAGGGAGAACAGTCATGAGTGCCGCAAGTTATTCCGCAGCAGATATCACAGTTCTTACAGGGCTAGAGCCTGTTCGTAAGCGCCCGCACATGTATATCGGCTCAACCGATTCGCAGGGCCTTCACCACTTAGTGTGGGAGATCGTGGACAACTCTATCGACGAGGTCATGAACGGCTACGCCACCTACGTGGAAGTGGAGCTTCAGGCCGACGGGCATACCATACGGGTCTCTGACAATGGTCGTGGTATTCCCATCGATATTCACCCCGATTCGGGGAAACCGGCACTGGAGTTGATACTCACCACACTCCACGCGGGCGGAAAGTTTGAAGGGAATAACTATACCTTCAGTGGCGGACTTCACGGAGTAGGGGCCAGTGTTGTGAACGCTCTGTCCACATCTTTGGTGGCCGAAGTCAAGCGGGATGGGTTCCTCTATCGTCAGTGCTTTCAGAGGGGTCTAGTGGAGGGTCCACTGGAGAATTTGGGTGAGGCACGAGGGACCGGCACGACCATCACTTTCAGTCCTGATCCTGAGATCTTTACATCGATTGTTTTTGACCCCGCAACGATTCTTGAGGTCTTAGAGGCGAAGAGCTATCTTCATCGCTGCAAAGTGACGTTCAAGGACAGAGTGAACGATGTTATCCATCGACTCGACCCGGGAGACGGCCTTGAAGGATATCTGCGCAAGTTGCTGGCCAACGTGGCCAAGGACCCTATCTTTGATCAGATCTTCACGGTGGCTAGAGAGGACGAGCCCAAGCTTGAGGTCGCTCTGCAGTGGGTCGAAGCGTCT
>CAZVVF010000711.1:0-3275 GCA_964630575.1 uncultured Burkholderiales bacterium
CAAACTTCGCTTCGGCGAACCATTCAGTAGATGCGTCATCTGTAACGGTGCTGAAAGAGCTTCTTAATCTTTGGTTTCACGACTTCGGCCCGCGTGCCCGGAAAATTGAATAGATGGCAGAAATGCTCATAGGTTTCAGCCGCGTGATCGATTAGGCCGGTTTTCCATTCAATCAGAGGAAGTGTTCGTATGTGCTCGACATCAGGTTGTCGGACCTTGAAGTTATACGCGTAAATTTCGTCCAGGTGCTCCTGCTTGTCCGAATTTCCAAGTCGTCGACCTTTAATATTGCACCATCTTATTCCGAATGTGATTCTTTCATCATCCGGCAAGTTTTCTTCGTAAAGTTTTACGAAACAGTCAATGGCCAAGGCCGCTTCACGCCAAAGGTAATCGATATCGATCATCGCCCTCTCGTCCTCGAACCTTCTAGTACGATGAACATGATAAAAGAGTCCCGAAGTCGTGAATCTCCAGAAAACTCGACGGTCGAAGGCTGTTTCGATCATATTTGTTTCCAAGGCTCCATCAATACGGTAGAGTTCATGGTCTTTGCCTACCACTTTTCGAGGTAGGTAGAGAAAGGGCATACCGGTGAAATTTCTAGACGCGTTACGGCAAATGTCTTCAAGCTCACTTGCTGCATAAAGCTTCTGGTCCAGCGATTCAGGATAAGCCCACACTTCTCGATATGAGGTAGCCGCCAGGTCGGTCGGCAATTGTGCCCTAACGGCTGCTAGTTTTTCTTCGAACCATTCAATTGGTTTTGCTACTTCTGAACCGTACTGCCTGCTTGTAAAAAGTGTCCGAATTTGCCCAAGTAGCGAATCCTGCCTCCTTTGTATAGCGCGTTCTAGGAAGATCCGCATTTCATGATGCTCGGTGATAACGGTTGTTTTTGCGCCTGCAGTTCGTATAAGGATTCTCCCGCAATCCAGGTGTTCCGAGAACTTGTTGAGTGTCAAATGAGGTTCTACTTCGAACGGGGGTACAGAAATGACTACAAAGTAAAGACCTTGATGCTGCTCCACCCTCACTGAAGCGTCTATCGGGGGGGAGACGCAAGTATTGATGTAGTCGCAAAAAATAGTGGTTTCCCATTTGTCTAGCATGTCAGGTGGCACTCCATCGGGGTAAAACTGCCCCGATTCTTCCCTGAATCCTATATAGATTTGCCCTCCCCTGGTATTAGCCAGAGCGACAACATCTTTGACCAACCCTATACAAGCCTTCTTTATCGAGTCGTCCTTAGACTTCGGTTTCCAAGGAAAGGCTTGTTTAAAATCGCTTTCGATTCCCTCACGTGGCTCAGCAATGACAGATTCGAGCCTCTCGCTCATGTGAATCATCCTTTACGTAATATGGTTTTGCGGTCCCCCGAGGGAATCTTAAGCGGTCTTTGCTGTCGAGATCGAGATTCTTTCTTCTTAAAGTCCTTGGTTCCCCAAATCCGCCATTGAAGAACCAGGACGAGTATGGTGGTGGGGTGTGAATACCTGAGACATCGGAGGACTCTCGATGCTCAGGACCCCAAACAGGACCAGCTCTTTTTTGCCAAGGTCCAAGAGATGAAAGCTCCCTCTGTGAGCGGTCCCTGAACCACGTTCGGCCACCCTCGAAGCTTACTTCTTTTCGCATTCGGTATTCATCGCGTCACATTCGGCAGATTCACTAAGGCTCGGAATCTGGTTCATTGGCACACCCAAATTCTCTGCCGAACTCCGAAGGTACTCGAAGGTGGTTTCCGGGATCTCGCAAGACCAGTCTTTGTAAGGGGCCAGTTCCATAACAATGGGAAACGATCGAGCGTACATACCTGTGTCGGTTTTTTTGTGAAAGCTCAGCTTGTCCCAAGGTAAGAGGAGCGCCTTGGCTCCTATGGCAAAGGGGGCGAATAGGGTAAGGTAGACACCCTTCTGACTGGCGCCGATATTGAGCGAATTATTCAGCGGCACACCGTTGAAGCGAGCGGATTGACGTCGTTTTACCGAGCGCACTGTCTCTTGGCTGGAAAACTCGTCTTCTAGGCCTTGGCCAGCCCGTCTCTATAGGGTGCGGGTTCTCCCTCGTCGCAATTGTTTCGATAGCTGGAGCTATTGCTCTGAGGAATAGTCCACCACGAAATCGCTGCGCTTGGGAAAGTCTCCTAGGTCCGCCACGGTGCTCGGGGGAGGCTCGGCGTAGAAATTGGGTAGAGCTTTGGGGTCGACAGCTTGGCCGTGACGAAAGTTATTGAGCGCCACGGCCAAGCTGGGTGGCTCAGGGTCGGCAGGCAGTCCGGTCCCACCGGGACCCCAGTATTTGGTTCGGTCCCAGTAATGAGCTAAGAATGGTTCCGAGCCGAAGTCGATTTCGATACTGTAGAACTCGTGGGTACTGTCGTCCCCATAGTCTGTCCGCACCCTAACCTTCAGTTGCTCGTCGCTGGTGATGGTGCCCATAATCTCGGGCTCCCCCTCTTGCCACTCGAGCCTAACAACGCCAGTGTCGCGGTAAAAGAGAAAGACGCCAACCCTTTGACCGTACTTTGGGCGGCCCGCAGCATCCCTGTATGCCGCGGCACTCTCCCTGCAAGGCATTCTACATAGATCGCCCTCAAAAGTCAGTCCGCGAGTACTTAAGCTAAATCGTCTCCAATTATCATCGACTTCGTTCACCCGATAGAGTTCTTCGGAGGCTCGTGGATCTCATCTTGGAACATCCAACGCGAGTTCAAAAAAAGCCTAGCAGGCGATACTCTCCTTCGCTCTTGGAGCGACTGCTCGAAAGCGGAGCGTTGTGTCTCCACCGATGGAAACAGCGCTAGGAACTAACGGCTTCGGCTTGGGAAGTCGGTCCGCTGGGTTTCCATCTTTGACGCCTCCGTGTTCTTGCTGCTGGTCATTGGCGCGGCTAATGAAGATGCCTTTGCAAACGACGTGTCTGGTCTCTTCGAGGTTCTGATCGGAGTCTTGGTCATGGGCTTGTTAGCAGCCACACACTGGCTAGAGATTGGCGCCCACGCAGGCGGAAAGTAGGAGCGCCTGACTGTTCCTGTTCGAGATTCCTTGGAACCCTTTTGCGACGTTGTGCGTCTTGGTTGGCGAAAAGGGGCCATGAAATTGAACAAAAAACTTGCTGTACTTCTCTTGTTTCTCGTCGTTTTGGCAGGCTGTGAATCTGTCTCGAACCCGGTCGCCGACCCCCAAGGTCAGGCCGACAGGTCCACCCAGTCCGTTTCAGGAGTGAACGAAAGAGCCCTGGAGTCGCCCAGCGACTTTCTTGGAGCACCAACA
>CAZVVF010000712.1:0-3273 GCA_964630575.1 uncultured Burkholderiales bacterium
AATCGACGAAGACATCGATGGCGCGACCTCTCACTCCGGGATCCGGGTGGGACAACAACTGCTCTGAGAGAGCCTTCATCTCTTCGGCTCTCTCGGAGCGAGCAAAGCTGGCCTTGCTGCGAAAGAGGGCCAGACTGGCAACCGGAGCGTCATCGTTCATGGCGTGTAGGAAGGCGTCGAGAATCCTGGGGTCCTCGTCGAGGTTCTTCACGTTGCTGAGGGCATCGAGGGCCTCGTATCGAGCGCCGACTTGGGGATGATTGAGGACGAATTCGATGAGCATTCCAACGACCTCTTGGTTGGGTTCTTCGCCCAAAGCCCTCTTTGAGGTGCGAATGGCTTGGTCGAGGACCATCCTATCCTCGGAGCTGAGGTTTCTCAGAATCGCCAGGTCCACACTCTCGTCAGCTTTGTTGCTCTTGGGGTATTCCTTGTCGGGGTTGTAGGTCTTTTCAATTCCCTTCAGGGCGCTGGCCAGAATGAGAGGGTCGCTAGAGGTTTGAGCGAGGTAGACGAAAGCCGGTCCGTTCTCTTTCACGGACAACTCCTCGTAGTCCAACTTGCCGTCCTTTTGTCCGGCCAACAACTCCTGTGCCCTGTCTTGAACAGCTTGCTCCTCGGGCGATATGGTTGGAGGGACCTCCACTGGAGTCGCCACTGCCACGGGCGAACTCACAGCGTTGGTGGGACTGTCTGTCGGTTTAGGAGACTCACTGCACGCTGTGTTTAGGAGTGCCGAGCCGATCAATACAAAGAGCTTTTTCTTCATGTTCTACTTCCAATGGACTAAGGTTTGAGCAATCCATCGAGGTTCCTTGACTGCTCTCTGGTCACTCTTGGTTTGGGGGCAAAAACAAACACTCAACGGTCTTGGCGACCATTGAGTGAGTCCATAGGGGGTCTCCAGCGCCGGAATCAGCCGCTGGGGTTTTGCTGCCCAGTCTCAGGCGGCAAGAATGAACGGCAAAAGAAACGGAAACACGAGGGAGAACGCGATCAGAACTCCTGTGTAGAGCTTCGCTACTGCCGAAACGTTTTCAGTTGATTCCGTGGGGATAGACGACACGGGCGCTTTGGTGCCACATCGTTGACACCTCGTCTCGCCGTTTCGCATTCGGGACAGTTTTGACCATCCGCACTCATAACATCGCATCGTGGACCTCATTCCATCATCCCCCAGCATCTTCGATATTCGACGCGGGGCCTTGCCGTGCCTACTCCATGAGACTCCGAATTCATGGGAGAGTTTTGCGGCCTGGCTGCGCGGAACGGCTGGGACTTGGTGCTTGAGTCCGTGTTTCGAGAGGTGGGACAGATTGTTTTGTCAATAAGTCCATGTGAAGCTTCGCAGTAAAATATTTCTTTCTATCGCGAGCCTCACTGTCGTGTTGCTCCTCATGCTCCAAGGTTTGACTCTATACGGGACGCGCCGTTTGAGTCGTACCTCGCTGCAGCAGACCTCTCTGCTGTTGGCTCAGTATCAGGCCGAGAAGGTGCGCAGCAGCCTCTCCTATGCTGAAGCGGTCTCGGAAACGATACTGCGGACGGCCGAAATCTCCGAGTTGCTCCACAACCAGGAGCGGCTCGAAGGCTTTATGGAGGAAGTCCTCAATGGCAATCCTCAGATCTCGGTCTTGGAGATTCATCCGAGGCAGGGGCAACCCATCGTGCTGCGGCGCACGACGAATGGCCGACTTGTGGAGTCCCCGCCGGAGTACAAACCGGAGACCCTAACGAGTCGGTCGCTGCAGGAACAGCGCGACGGAGACTGGTTCTTTCGCGGCCGCTCTCACGAGATCGCCAGGGCTTTTCACGCCCAATCGAGAGATGGTGTGGTCCTTTTCGTTGAGATTCCCTACCATCTTCTGGTGGACCCACTGGAGAGCCCAGGAGGGGAAGCCTATGGATTCTTGGCTACCGAGAGCCAGGTCGTCTTCGATGCGCGAGTGGCGGGCTTGGAGCCGGACGCGGCCTGGAACGATTTTACCGCCAACGTCATCTTGGGCCCCGATGCGGGGGAAGCTTTCTTTGTTGAGAGTGATCCTCTCCGGCACAAGGGGGCTTGGGTGGGAATCGCTCGGGTTGGAGACCTGCCGCTCAAGGTGGGTGTCGTTCACCTTGAATCGGAGCTTTTCGACTTGGAAAGGGAGCTTATCGCGTGGTCTATCGGACTGGCGGTGGGGGCGCTACTCTTGGCTCTGTTGACAACTCTACTCTTGAGCCGAGGCATCGTGTCGCCACTGGAAAAGCTCGTGCTGCAGATCGATGCTGCGGCCAAGACCGGCTTCAAGGGGCAAGTGGAACCTGGCAGGGGTGCAACCTTTGAGGTCATGGCGCTCTCTGAGAGCTTCAACAAACTCTTGGGTGACATTCAGACTCACCTGACAAAGTTGGAGAGAGAGGCGAGCCAGAGGCAAGCCTTAGAGAGCGAATTGGCGATCGCGTCCCGCATTCAGAGTTCCATTCTGCCAACTCTTCCTTTCGCTTCCTCCATCGCCACCGCTGACGGCGTGTCTCACCCGGCCAAAGAGGTGGGAGGGGACTTTATGGACGTCTTTAGCATCGACGACAAAAGAGTCGGCTTCTTTCTGGGGGATGTGAGCGGAAAAGGCGTGCCGGCGGCAATCTACATGGCCTTTGTGGCGAGCTTGCTCGAGCATCTCGGGAGGCTCAACGTCTCTCCCAAGGAGATCTTTGAAATCGTCAACGAAGCGCTCTGTGCTCGCCAAGAACCGACCATGTTTGCCACCGTCTTTTTCGGAATTCTCGACGAGTCGGGTCGGGTCGACTATTGCAACGGCGGGCATCACCCTCCGCTTCGACTCAAGCCTAGTGGTGCTGTGACGGAGATCGACATCGACTCTGGCCTGGGGCTGGGGATCTTGGATTCGTTCGAGTTTGTGAACGGTCATTTCTATCTTGATGATGGTGAGAGTCTCTTTCTCTATACCGACGGGCTAACCGAGGCTATGAACTGTTCACGCGAGGAATATGGCGAGGAGCGCATGTTGGAATTCTTCCAAAATCGCTCGGACTTTGACTCGTTGAGCGACCTGGTGGGCGCACTCGAAGCCGAGGTCGACCTGTTCCGCGACGGGGCTGAGCCAAACGACGACTTTACGATTTTTGTCCTGAGGCACAAGAAGCTCGGATAGCTTCTTTTCGGGTCTCTCTAGCGGGCCCAGTCGGGGTCGCTGGTGTAAGAGGTGGTCAACACGACGGTGTCGGTTCCATCGGGGGCGGAGACGGACAAGCCGCCATCGGAGGTGGAAT
>CAZVVF010000713.1:0-3273 GCA_964630575.1 uncultured Burkholderiales bacterium
TATTAAGAGTAGCCAGCTGATCAGGGTCGCCCAGCGCGTGCGGTACCCCGCTACTAGGGCTAGGGCGGCGGCGAAATGAAAGAGGAAAAGGAGTTTGACGAATCCAGGTTGCCCACTGATCATGTGAAGCGAGAAGAAGTTGGCGTGCCAGCCGTACTCTAGGAGGTCGTGTCGCGTGAAAAGGCCATCGTCGCTGTAGTGGGCGGTGGCATCGTAGGCTCGTATCAGACAGTCTAGAGCCAGGGTGAGTCCCAGGCAGATGCGGGCCAGAGCTAAGGACCGAAGGTCCAAGCCCAGGACATGCTGACCCGGCCACTGTCTTCTCTCGACATCGCTCACGGGGATATCACCCCTTGAGAGAGCACGGTCTCAACACTTGTAGGCGTCTCGCCAGGTGGGAGAGTCTCTTCCAGATAGAAGAGAAATCGATAGCTTTGGAGCGGCTGGTCTCGATGCTCTTTCTGCCAGCGGCGTATGAGCACAAAGGCTGTGGAATCACGCCATGTCTGATTGTCTGTCAAGGAGACTTGGACCAAGTTCTGCATCCAGCGTCGCCAGCGATGGTTGGGAAACTGAGAGGAGACGAGCTTGGGCTTTGCAGGACTGTTCTCCTCACCAAAGGTGTACCAAACCTGGCCCGAGCGGTCGGTGAGTTCCAAGACGAACCATCCGTCTTCGCGCAGCGGTTGGGGAGCGAAGAGATGCCAATGTTGGTGCTCATAGGTCACTCGAGCGATGGCGAAGGTCAAGCCTGGAAGCTTCGATCCATATTTCACGCTGAGCCCATTCACGACCACAATATAGGCCACAATAAAGGCGGCAAACCCTCGCTCCAATGAGGTGAGGTTGTAGCCCGGGGGATCGCCAGCCTCGGACCGAGCGTCGAGAGATTCGCGCTCTCGGCTTGCAGCCTCCGGTTGGGAGGAGAGGATTCGATCCCACCAAGCGCCTGGTATGAATGCGGTCAGGCCCGCGATCACGATGACCATGAATATACCGAGGTTGAGCACGATGGCGATGGAAAGATGAAAGGTGACGGCCAGCACAAGGAAGAGGCTTCGGGCAACCGGGACTCTTCGAGGGAGTAGCAAGAGCATCGCGAGTAGATACTCGGTGGCCAAAGCGGCCCAACAGAGATAGCGGAGCTGGTCTGGGAATCCCGCGAGCCAAAGGCCAACGGGCGTTGCGAACTGATCGATGGATAGGGTGTAGTAGAGGGCGTCACCTGTGACGAGCCAGTCGTCACCGTTCTTGAGAATCGCGGCGAAGAGATAGAGCAAGATGTACTGGGCCTGGAGACCCACGGTGGCTACGCTGCGGTACTCATTGGGAAGCTTGGCCCATTCGGGGTTCCTCTTGGCCTCCCAGGACCAACGCGCCGAAAGGGGGAGAAGAGGTGTCCAGAAGAGGAGCAACCTGAGAAGCTCGTCCCCACCGTCGATGACCAGTGGATTCCGCAGCTGTATAGAGATCGTGAACAACCAACACACCAAGCCAGCAAGGCGGGTGCGGTAGCCCAAGATAAGACACAGCGCTGCTGCTGCGCCCACAGCGAAGAAGAAGGCCAGGCCCCAGGTCGACCCAGTGGAAAGGAAGAGTTGGTAGTCGGAGAGGAGCCAACTCTGTTGCAAGAGCAACTCCCTGGAGAGCACACCATCGTCGCCGTAGAACATCTGGAGATCCCGGCTTCGTAAGATAAGGTCAAGAAGGAAGACGCTTCCTAGGGCGATTCTGAGCAAAGCCAAGGCTCGAAGGTCGAGGCCGAAATAGCGGATGGTCTAGCTACCCCCTCGGCGTGACTTTGGAACCAACTTTGATGTAGAAACCGTTTTTCAAAGATCGGGACTTGTTGCCGGCCTCCACCGTGAGATCGAAGGCGACCTTTTCGGCAGAACCAGCCCCTCCGATAGCGCCGGCATAGAGGTCGATATCGAAGCCTGAGATCCCATCGGCGACCAAACGCCGTCGGGCGGTTCCTGAAGACTGAAAATAGGCCGTGTCATTGGCCAGTACGAAATTCTTAACATAGTCTAGGGTGTTCAAATGGCCGGAATCGGGAGGGTTCTCATCCGGAATATCCTCCTCGGCTCGGAAGATCTTACCATTGTCGCCGCCTGAAGGGTCTGGCTCGAAATAGTAGCAGACCCATTTTTGCCAATAGATTTGGCCGGTGGACTCATCGAAGCGCGCGCTACCAGTGTCGGTGATCGGGCTGGCAAAAACGATACCAGGTGGAGACCCCGATCCAGCACTGTAGGCTTTCGCTAACTCCGGCGTAGCGTTGACCACCTCGGTGGTGATCTTGGACAACGCTTTTAGCGCCGACATCTGGGAGTCAGCGGTCGCAATGTTGGTCCGGAAGAGTTGAATGCCTTCCTGAAAGACGAGAGCGGCTCCCATCATCACGATCGAGAGGATACCCAAGGTCACCATCAATTCAACGAGGCTAATCCCAGAGGTTTTGTTGCTTGCTCTACGCTGAAGAATGATCAAATTCCCTTCTTGTAAATGTAGGAACTGTAGGTGGTTTCATTGTTGTACTCTGGCGTGGGGGACTTCCCACCGGTGCTGGAGCGCCAGCGCACCGTGATGGTGAGTCGGCAGATGTCGTCGCTGAACAAGGTCGACATCGATTTTCCGGTATTGAAGAAGGCTTCATACGTCACGTTGAATTTGATATTCGAATCTCGCCCGCGGATAACTCTCTCTACGACGAAGTCTTCTTCGGGCAACGGGCTGGCTCCCTCGAGCGTTTTGAGCCAATCCCAGCCATTGGCCACCAATCCTTCGGACACGCTGCGCGCGAGGCTGTTGGCGGCAATGACTTCGCTCGATTTGGCCAAACTGCGACCGTACATCACCCAAACACCTGAAAGGGCGACGCTGACCAACACGAAGATGGACGCCGCGATGATTGTTTCCAACAGACTGTGGCCAGGTTGCGTTCGCGAACGCTGCGTCACTCCATGGCCTGCTTTGCGGCCAACAGCATGCTTCCCCCCCCGCAACCGCAACCGCCGGTTGTTGCTGTTGTTCCAGATGTTCCGGTTGTTCCAGACGTTCCGGTCGTCCCAGATGTTGCGGCTGTTGCCGCTGGTGTTCCATCGCCTGTGACTCCGGATGGACCTAAGCTACCTGTTGGGACGCTGGCGCCGTTGGCCATCGCGGAACCAACCAGGTAGTATCCGTAAATGTCGGCGATCTCTGTGGGGTCTCTCAGGGCCACATCGTAGTGAATCTGTCCGCCGTTGGCAAGGGCCACGTCTTGGGCCA
>CAZVVF010000714.1:0-3273 GCA_964630575.1 uncultured Burkholderiales bacterium
CCCACGGACTGACCCGAAGAGACCCCTTCTGCTCGAGACGGGTCGTTGCCGGCTTCACCAGCTTGGGCTTCGCCGCCACCGCCGAGCCCCCAAGCTCCAAAGTTGACGCGCGACTGCTGGGCGGAGTTGCCGGTATCGGACTTCTTCGTTTCCGAGACCGCCTCGGCAGAAATACCCGAAACATCACTCTTCGTGGCGACACCTTGGCTCGCCTGGACAGCACCCAGCTCAGAGCTGTTGCTCTGACTGGCCTGAGCAGCGGCTCCGGCGGCCCCGGCTTCGGCGCCCTTTTCGTTTTGACTAGAGAGCTTCTCGCGATACTCCTTGAGTTGAGCCCACTTGTCGTCTCGCTTTTCGCCTATTTCGGATATCTGTCCTGACATGCTTGCCTCCAATTCGACTGTAGGTCCATTGTAAGCCAAGAGGTCTGAAATATCTCGTTGTTAACAAACTCTTCACGCAAATGATGAAGGATTAAAAACAATCCCCAACATGGCGAGACTGCCGATTCATCATCAACCGGTCAAAGCCAAGGCCAGGTCCCCCTCACGACTCTGCGAGGAGATCGGGTCCGATCTCTTTGACACTCGGTGTTCCGCAAAGCGCCATCGCCAGATCGATCTCCCTTCTGAAGAGCTCCAAAACTCCCGAGACTCCATCTTGACCACGCGCGGCCAACCCCCAAAGAACGGGGCGTCCAATAAGCACCGCGCAGGCTCCCAAGGCCAGAGCCTTCACCACATCCGTCCCTCTCCGAACGCCACCGTCCAGGAGTATCGGGAGTCGACCATCGAGCGCCTTGGCGATCGCTGGAAGCGCCGTGATGGTGGGCACCGAGGTATCCAACTGGCGCCCACCGTGGTTGGACACAACGATCCCGTCGAGGCCGTGCTCTTCGGCTCTGAGAGCATCATCAGCCCGCACCACGCCCTTCACGAAGAGCGGTAGCTTGGTGATCGATTTCAACCAGCGCAGGTCCTTCCAGGTCAACGCATTCTCGATAAGCGAAGCGAAATAGGAGGCCAACCCAGAATCGTGCGCCTCATCAGGCAGGGCCGTGTGGTCGCTCTTTCCCAACAGATTCACCAGTTTGAGGTGGTCTGGCAACTGGAATCGGTTGCGCACGTCGGCCTCTCGACAGCCTAAAAAGGGAGCATCCACGGTGAGAACGAGCGCCCGGGCTCCCGCCTCTTCAGCCCTTTGAACCAGCGCCTCGGTCGCTTCTCTGTCCTTGTAAAAGTAGAGCTGAAACCACAGTCCGGAGGTGGCCTCGCTAGCCACCTCTTCGATCAGCATGTTGGAGAGAGTGGACAGCGTCATCACGGTTTCGGCCTTGGCGGCCGCCCGAGCGGTCGAGACCTCTCCCAACGGGTCCGACAATCCGTGAAAGGCCGTAGGGGCAACGACCAACGGCATCGAGAGTCTCTGTCCCAAGATCTCGGTGGAGAGGTCGCGCTGACTCACGTCAACGAGGACCTTGTAGTAGAGGTCTAACTCTTCGAAGGCCTCGCGATTCCGACGCAAGGTGACCTCGTCGTGAGCCCCACTGGCGTAATAGTCGTAGGCTGCCTTGCTCAGCTTTTGGCTCGCCTCGGCTCGATAATCGTTAAGGTTTATAAGGTCGTCAAAGGTCATAGCTTGCGGTTCGAGCTTTCGCGGAGTCGAATCCTGTCTGAAAAAGTTGCAACACTCGCTCAAGCAAGCTAAAATGCGAAGATGCGTACTATAGTAAAACTTGCGAGTGTCCTGCTCTGTGCCGCACTCCTCAGCGGTTGCGCGAGCAAGAGCTACCCTGCCGATACGAGTTCCATCATCTATGCGAACCGCGCCTCGGTGGGCAGCAAGCTCCAAGTCAAGGGGCTACTCGTCCCCCAGAAGATGAATATCATCTACTTCTACGCCGATTGGTGAGGAGCTTGCCGTAAAGTTGGACCTCAGGTTGAGGCCCTTACAGAAGTTTTCGACGACCTGGTCATGATCAAGGTCGACATCAAAGACTGGAACTCCGAAGTCTCCAAACAGTACAACATCCGCTCGATTCCATCGTTTGTGGTGTACGGAACGAACGGAAAAGTCGCCCACACCGGCCAAGAAGCCATCGCCTATCTTGAGCGCCTGGAAAAAAAAGCAGCCAAACTTAAAGCCCGATAGCGGATAAGCTCCTGCCGAATCGCAAGCCCTGAATCAGAAGGTCTCTATGGATCCTAGCGACAAAGTTCCAGCATGCGAATTTTGACAGTTCTGATCCTTTTGACCACAGCCATGGCCGCGTGGGCCCAACCCGCTGTCGCTGATCTGACGGAAAAAGGTTTGCCCCAGACCTTGGAACTCTATCGTTGGTTCCACGCCCACCCTGAACTCTCTTTGGCGGAGAAAGAAACCTCCAAAAGGTTGGCGGAAGAACTGCGTGGGCTCGGTCCCGACGCCACCGAGAATATCGGTGGATACGGATTGGTAGCGGTTCTGAAGGGACAGCCCGGCGGACCGGTGGTACTCTACCGGGCCGACATGGATGCGCTCCCCTTGGAGGAAAAAACGGGGCTCCCCTACTCCAGCCAAAATCCAGGGGTCATGCACGCCTGCGGTCACGACCTTCATATGAGTTGCGCTGTGGGGACGCTCCGAAACCTGGCCCAGATCAAAGAGCAGTGGCAGGGCACCGTCCTCTTTGTCGGTCAACCTGCAGAAGAGGTCGGTTCGGGAGCCGAGTCCATGATAGCGGATCCCAAATTTCAGAACATTTTGAAGTCGGTCGGTAAGCCTGACCTCGCCATCGCTCTTCACGACAACGCGCAACTTCTGGCAGGCCAGGCCTCGCTCAAAGCTGGCTTTGTCACCGCCAACGTGGACTCAGTCGACATCACTCTCTTTGGCAGAGGGGGCCACGGAGCCCTGCCTTCCCAGGCCGTCGACCCCGTGGTGATGGCCAGCGAAGTCGTTTTGGCGCTGCAGACCATCGCGAGTCGGCGCCTGCCTGCCGGTACGAAAGCCGTTGTCACAGTCGGCGTCATGAAAGCCGGCAGCAAACGCAACATCATACCGACATCCGCTGAACTCCAACTCACCATTCGCAGCTACGAAGACAAGACCAGAAGTCGCATACTAGAAGAGGTGGAGCGAATCGTAAACGGTGTCGCCCAAGCTCACGGCGCGCCCAAGCCACCGAAAATCTATCACCACGCCAAGAGCTACACGCCGGCTGGATTCAACGACCCGGTGTTAGCTCAGAAACTGAGCCCCGCCTTCGATCGGGCCCTTGGTCCAGAGGCCATG
>CAZVVF010000715.1:0-3271 GCA_964630575.1 uncultured Burkholderiales bacterium
CCTTGGCAGAGATTTGAGATTGTCGAGGAACTCTTCGACCGGGACCAGTACGATGTTCTCTTGGTGAAACCTGACTTTCAAGCCAACTCAGCCCCCCTCACCTGGGACTGCCCGCTGCGTCTCAACCCGCAGGTCCACCTCAGCGAAACGTCCTTCCGGGGTTTTGGCTATGAGTTCAAGGCCAAGCTCCTCTTTGAACCCACAGAAGAACTCACTCACGGTCAGGGCCGAATCTGCAAGGCCTTGGCCAAAACATCGATGTCGCTGCGAGAGTTGCTCAGAGACTGGAAAGAGGAGGAGTCTGAAGAATGGTTTCAAGAGGCGGCCTACCTCTTTTCTCAGGACTACCTATACCGCCCGGTTTGACACCGGGCTCTTAGCCCGGGAGAGTTTCAGCTCTTCACTATTGCCAAATGACTTTGCTCCCAGAGTTGACCCAACCCTCCAGAGCACTGCCATAAGTGTCATCGATCTTGGCGCGTTTGATCTTCATGGTGGGGGTGAGAAAATCGTTCTCAATCTGCCATTCCTCTGAGACCACCACGATACACGCGAGTCGCTCCCAGGCTTCCACTTCGGAGTTCACCTTCGTGTAGAGTTCGGTCAGCGAGGCCTCCACAGCAGCCTTGTCAAAACCGCTGGTCTTTCGCTTCTCGCGCAGCGCTTCCGAGAGCTGGATGAGAGCCAAGGGAGCTTTGAGACCAGACCCTGTGACGCAGGAGAGTTCCACATCGTGACTCGCGTTGAGGATATTCTCGATGGGAGCAGGGGCGATATATTTGCCCTTTTGCGACTTGAAAAGTTCCTTGACTCGACCGGTGATCTTGAGTCTTCCCTTGTCGTCGTACTCCCCGCGGTCACCGGTCTTGAAGTAACCGTCCTCGGTGTAAGATTCCGCGGTCAACTCAGGCTCCTTATAGTATCCCTTCATGTTTCCGGGACTCTTGAGCAAGATCTCACCTTCTTCACTGATGCGTGAACTCGCCCCAGGAACAAGGTTGCCCACATACCCCACGCGAGACTTCCCTGGAAGGGAAAGGTGAGAGTAGATGAAGTCCTCGGTCATGGCGTAGCCTTCGAGAAGTTCGAGTCCTAGCGCTCGGTACCAAGAGATCAACTCCGGCGGTACTGGTGCCGACCCTGTGATAGCGATCCGCGTTTCGTTGAGGCCCAAACCGGTGAGGACCTTCTTCTTCACGATGCTCGAGACGATTGGAATCTTCAAGAGAAAGTCGAGCTTCTTGGCCGGCATCTTTTTGAGGACACCCAGCTGAAACTTAAGCCAGAGACGAGGCACGGAATGGAAGATGGTGGGCCTTGCGCGATTGAGGTCCTGAACGAACGACTCAATGGTCTCAGCGAAAAACACCTGGATAGGCACCACGAAGCTGAGCATCTCCACCGCGCATCGCTCAAAGGCGTGAGCCAGAGGCAGGTAAGAAATGAGTCGGTCCTCAGCGGTGACGTTCAAGAGATCGCTCACCACAGCGGCCATGGCGATGGTGCTGCGATAGGTGTGTTCCACTCCCTTGGGCACGCCTGTGGAGCCAGACGTGTAGATCAGCATCGCTGTCTCCTCAGGGTCCGGGACACGACTCTCTTCCATGGCGGGGGTCTCTTTGACGAGGGTGTCCCAAGTTGGAAAGTCGGTAGGGGGCGAGAGCGGATAAGAGATACAGGGCAAGCCCTCGGGGACGCCACTCTTTTGGCTCTCCCAGGTGTCGAGTTTGCCCACGAAAAGAAGCTTGCTCTCACTGTGTTCCAAGATGTATTTGACGTTCTCAGCCGTGAGAGTGGGATAGAGAGCCACAGACACGTATCCAGCCATCCAGATAGCCAAGTCGCTCATCATAAAATGGGCACAGTTCTTAGACAATATGGCGATCTTGGTGCCTGCAGGGAAACCGTAAGATTTCAGGTGGGCGGCGATGCTACGGACCTCTTTCATGGTCTCGCCCCAGGTGTATTTGTTGACCCGTCCGCCACCCATGGGTTGGGTCATATAGACCTTGCTCGCGTGTTCCTTTTCAAAGCGATAGACCCGTTCCAAGGCCATTTCATTCGTTTTCGTAGCGCTCACTCAGCACCCCCATTCAGTCATTAAGGAGAACTGTGACATCGAGGGGCAAACGCCTTCATGTTTCCAAATTCGCCGAGCGGATTGGACTAAGGTGAATGGAACCAAGCGGTGAGGGCCAAGCGCTGATTCTGCACCGGTAAAACGGCGTGCTCCACCTCTTCGGCGAAAAAGACCACCAATCTGTCGGCCACTGGCTCCAAACGAATCTCAGACTGGGGCAAATAGAGGGCGAGTTCACCACCATCGTCGGCCTTCCAGCTCGGATTGAGATAGACGATGGCCGTCAGACGCCTGTTGCGCTGATTGCTGCCGCGAAAAGCGTCCAGGTGTCGCTGATACCCCTGACTGCCCGGATGATAGAGAGCCAGTTGCATTTCGTACCGGTCCAAGCCCAAAAAGAACTGGCGGTTGAGACTCTTCCGCAGCAACTCGAACCGAGCCATCAGCATCTTCACGGCTCGACCGGCTTGACGGGGCTCCATCCAACAGAGGTGGTCCCCACGAGTGACTGGGTCGAGCGTGCCACTGCGTCCGATACCGGCCGGTCGCAAAACCCCAGACTTGACGATCCTGAGGGTCTCAGCTCTGAGCTCCTTGGCCAGTTGGGGACCCAAGAATCCATCGCGAAAGAAAAAACCGGAAAGTCCCAGGCTCACCGACTCAAAGGGAGTCAGAAAGTCAGCCTCATGGTTTGGCTTCCTCTTGCTGAGACGTCGACGATCACGGAGGCTTGAGCCTTGAAAAACTGCCGTCATGAGACCTTCTCTTGGGGTTTCCCTTAATTTATTTCAGTGTCGACAATCAGCATTCGAGCCCTTGGAAAAAAACACTTCTTCAAGCCAAAGAAAAGCCCGATGACCGAAAGGAAAAAGGTCGGCCCCCTTGAGCTCAGAAGGACCTGGGAATTCGCGAGAGCGCAAAACCCCAACACGAGGAGTCCCGTCTTGACCAAAATTTTCCGCTGCCTCCTGGCCCTGGCCACCCTTTTTCTATTGACCAGCCCAGCTCAGAGTGAATGGTTCGCCAGCGTACCACCCAAGCCCGGCGACACGGCGGTAGCAACGGCCGGCTCAGCACCCGCCGACTCAGCTTTGGTCCTGGCCTGGAACCTCAAAGGCCAGATCGACATCGCCGGTGACTTGGCCAAAGCCCGTAGAGTTTTGCAAGCGGGCACCGACGAAGACATCTTTC
>CAZVVF010000716.1:0-3265 GCA_964630575.1 uncultured Burkholderiales bacterium
AACAAACGCGAGGCTGGAATCGAGGTTTCTTCTCCCTGGCGTGGAAGTGCCCATAGTGTCACGCGTGGAGCATCCCGAGAGCATTGAAGAGCATAGGATTCTTGACGTGATAGGTCAGGGAGCCTCCGGCATCGTCTACAAAGCCCAGTGCCCCAATTCTCGGGAGACAGTCGCTCTGAAGCTGCTCATGTCGTCGCTCGCCGGCACCATGGTAGAGACCCTCCGTTTTGAGCGGGAATTCCGTCTGGCCTCGGCCTGTGAACATCCATTTCTGGTCAAGACGAAGACCTATGGCAACTTCAATGGGCGACCCTACTACACCATGGACCTAGTCGAGGGCGTCGACTTCAACAGTCGCTTCGAGCGATTGCCGCAAGGCGAAGACATAGAGACCTTCTCCAAGGTCGTGGAGAAACTTCTAGAGGCCTTAGAACACATCCACAGCAAGGGGATCGTGCATCGAGATCTCAAGCCGGAGAACGTCCTAGTGAGCACCGAAGACGAGCCCCGGATCCTCGACTTTGGCCTTGCCAAACCCCAGTACGGAGACGACTCAAGCTCGCTCACCAACCCCGGCACAGTGGTGGGGACCATCAATTACCTGTCCCCAGAACAGCTTTCGGCTCGCCCCTTAGATGGACGGGCCGACCTCTTCAGTCTAGGAACCATGCTCTACGAAGTCCTCGCTGGGCAACTCCCCTTCCACGCCGATCATCCCATAGGTGTTTTTGGACAGATCCTGTCACGAAATCCCGCGGAACTGAACCTCGTCGAGAGCTTCCCTAGCGAGCTTCGCGACTTCGTCATGACACTTCTCAATAAGGAGCCCGCCGACCGTTACCAAACAGCCGGTGAGGCTCTGAATCACTGGCGTCGTATCATGTTTGGTATCCAAGAGGTGGCCAAGACCCGGGTCATCCATCTCCCCGAGCAACTCTATATGCCGAGGTTCGTGGGCCAGGATGCCGCCTCCCAAGCTGTGGGACGCCTCCTGAGCAACCAGGGTCCCAAAGTGCTCTTGGTCGCCGGCAATTCCGGTGCTGGGAAATCGCGCTTTATGGAAGAGTGTTGCAGCCGAGCCAAGGCCAACAGCCTGAGCCAAAACGGTGCTCGCGCCAATCAGGTGGAGTCCACTCCTTATCAGTTGTGGATCCCGGCGCTGCGACAAGCCTTCAAGCGTCCCCAACCAGGCCACATGCCACTGCGCTCGGTGCTCAGCCCCCTCCTACCCGAACTGGGCTTTAGCAAGGATGGAGCCAGCAGCAAGTCTCAGCAGTTTGAGGCTATGTCGAGAGCCCTGCGCCTTCAGGGTGGACTGATCTGGCTCGACGACGCTCATCTGGCCGATTCTGCCAGCCTTGAGTTTCTCCACTATCTTTCCCGAAGTCTCAACGCCGACGACAGCCTTATCGTCGTCGCTAGCTACAACCCGAAACAGGCTAGCAAGATCTTCAGCCGAACGCGGGATGCTCTCCTAGGAGCCGGATTTGCCAACGAGTGTTCCCTCAAGCCCCTGACCGAGGAACAGTTGCAGGTCATGGTGGGGTCTATGCTTGGAGGGGAACTCGACAAAGCCAGTTCCAACATCTTGTTCCGAGAGACCAGCGGCAATCCACTCTACACCAGTGAAGCGGTCAAGGCCGCCCTGTCAGAAAATCAATTGCAGATCGAGGATGGCCTGTGGCGAATCGGAACCACCGCCATAGGTACCATTCCCCTCACCGTTCGAGACCAACTCGACCGACAGCTCAAGTCGATCCAGGGCGAGGACTTTGCGGTTCTCAAGCTCGCGGCCATTATCGGCTTCGAATTCAATTTCGAATTGCTCTCGCTCACCAGTCAGACTTCAAAGATGGAGCTTCTCGACCGAATTCTCCGAGTCTCCGACAAGGGCTTCCTCATCGAATCTGAGGAGGATTGCTTTCGCTTCGGTAGCCGCGCCCTCCACCAAGTTCTTCTCGAATCGATACCCGAAGAATCCCGTCCACCCCTCCATCACTCGGTAGCACTCGCTCTAGAAAAGCTCAACCCGCGCCTTCGCTGGGCGGTCGATATCGCTCGCCAATACGAATCCGCAGGTCTGCCCGAGAAGGCCGTGACCCACCTCTTGGCAGCCGGAGCGGAGGCCACTCGAAACTTCGCTCACAAAGATGCCCTCGACTTTTACAATCGCGCCCTTCAGGTACCAGCAACAAAGCGTACCATGACCGATGAGATCATCCTCGAATATGTGGCGGATGCTCGCTTCGGACTCGGCCTGTATCAGGAAGCCGAGTCGGCTTATGACGGCCTTCTGCAAAAGGCCAAAGCCGTTGTCACTCAAGTCCGTCTGCGCCGAAAAATCGCGGAATGCCAGCAGATGCTTGGCGACTTTGTGAAGGCCTATGAGCATCTCAACGAGGGCCTCGCCCTTTTGGGCGCAGGCCCGGCCAAGAAAACCAAGGTCTTCAAAAGAGCGACCTTCCCCGTGCAATGGGTTCAGAAGACCTTTCCCAAACTCAGCAGCAAGTTCCAATCGGATGACGTCATGTCTAGTCAGATCCATCGGATCCTGGACCGTCAGATCAGCACGCTCTTCTTTCTCCGCCCCCCTCACTGGACCCAGAGTGTCTCCGACCTGGCACAGCTTCAGGAGAACGTTGCCAAGAAACTGGGCAATCCCGACGCCTTAGCCCAAGCTCAGATCTTCTTAGGATTTGTAGACCTGCATCGCGGCAGACGTTCCTCTGCCATGGAACACTGGGAAAAAGGTATTCAGATCGCTGTTGGCCTGAGAGAGACTCCCTACAAAGCCCTCCTTCTGCGCAACACCGGGCTGATGATTCTGCTAGCCGGAGATGCCGCTCAGGCTCTCGAGCTGTGTCGGATGACCCACCAGATATCCGAGCGTCTAGGCGACCGACCCGGCCTGACTCAAAGCCATATGGTCACTTGCGACATCGAGCTGCACTGGGCCAATTTCGGCGGAGCGTTGGAGCACGCGCAAGCGATGCTCAACACGGCCGATGATGCCGGCCTTCCCGTTTTTCGCGCGCTGGGTTGGTCCTATTTGGCTCGGGCGACCGCCCGCAATCGTCGTTGCCAAGAAGCCAGGGACCACTTGGCCAAAGCCCTCGACTGTGCCGAAGCGCTAAAACTCCCCTATGTCGATATGATGGTTGGCATCGCCCGAGCCTGGGTCCACTGCGATCTCGGAGACTACGATCTGAATAGGACTGCCGTCAAAGAGGGGCTAGATTTGTGCGAACGGATCGAAGCGGTGCCG
>CAZVVF010000717.1:0-3264 GCA_964630575.1 uncultured Burkholderiales bacterium
CCTGGATCAACTCAGGGGTGTCGTTACCCAGCAAATGACAACCCAGCAGAGTTCCTCTATCCGGATCGATCAGAAGTTTCAGCATCGCTCTGTTCGGCTTGTCGGGCAGAGTATATTTCATAGGTCGAAAACGAGCGCGATACACATCGAACCGCACTCCCAACTCGCGCAACCGTTCCTCTGTGTACCCCACGGTTCCCGCAGGCGGAGAACTAAAAACGGCTGTTGCAACCCATGGATAGGAGAAATCGAGAGGCTTGTTGTTAAAGAAGTGCTCGGCCAAGGCTCGGCCTTCGGCGATGGCTACCGGGGTGAGTTCATATCGCCTTATGCAATCCCCCACAGCATAGATAGAATCCACGCTCGTCCGAAATCCTTTATCCACGACGACTTCGCCTCGAGAACCGATCTCTACCCCGACTTCATCCAACCCGATCCCATCGACCCGGGGAACCCGGCCCGTCGCCATGAGGACTTGATCAACGGTCAGCTCCGAGCCGGACTTCATCGTGACTCGAAGAGAACCATCGTCAGTCTTTTCGAGCTTGACCGGGCTATCACCAGAATGGAGACAAACCCCGCTGTTCTCCATCTCTTCGGTCAGAGCCTTACGCAGATCTGAGTCGAAACCCGGCAAGACCATTTCCGACCGGTAGCTCTGATGAACCTCGGCTCCCAACCCCTTGAAAATTCCGGCAAACTCCGTGCCGATGTAGCCGCTTCCAACGATCAAAATGCGCTGAGGAAAGTCTTCCAACCAAAAGACCTGATCGGACGTGATAGCCAACTCGTGCCCTTCGATGCCAGTTGGGACCCAAGGCTTGCCGCCAACGGCCAAGAGGATCCGTTCGCTGGTGTAAGATCGGCCAGCGACCTCAACGGTGTGGGCATCCTTCAAGACACCGGTGCCCTCAAGCTCTCGGGCATCAACGCTCGAAAGCGCGCTCTCATAAAAACCTCGCAAGCGAGACAATTCACAAGTCACATTGTCTACCAGAGATTTCCAACAGAAACTGGGTTCGCCTGGATCCCAGCCATAGGCGGGCATGAGGGATCGCGCCCTCCCAAAGTCAGCTGAGTAGACGAAGAGCTTCTTGGGTACGCAACCTCGATTCACACAGGTTCCACCCCATTGGCCATCTTCACAAACAGCAACTCTGGCACCATACTCCGCGGCCCGGCGAGCCGCTGCCACACCACCCGAGCCTCCCCCCAACACGAGAAGGTCGAAATCGTAATTGGACATATCGGAGCAGCCTTTCGCTCCGATGGAGAGAATCCTCCAACAAAGAAGGTGAAGTCCCAAGCCAAAGCAGGTGAGATTACCCGATGCTTCCAAAAGAGGCAGAATGAACGCACTAGTGACGGGTGCCTCCTCGGGCATCGGCAAAGAAATGGTCCAACTGTTATCCCAGAGAGGCTACCACATCGTGATGGTGGCCAGGCGCGAGGACCGGATGAAACAGGTCGCGACCGACCTCCCCTACGGAGCGACCATCATCGCTCAAGACCTGTCCGAAGCCGGGGCCGCGCAGAGACTTTTTGACGACTGCCAGGCCCGCCAACTCGAGATCGACGTCTTGGTCAACAATGCCGGGTTTGGAAAGCTCGAGGCTCACACCAGCATCGACCCGGACCAGATCGAACGCATGAACAACCTCAACATCACATGCCTGGCCTCGCTCTGCCGCTTATTTGGCGAACGGATGAAAGCCCGAAACGCCGGCTGCATCTTGAACGTCGGCTCCACAGCGAGCTACCTGCCCCTTCCGTACCTCGCCAACTATGCCGCCTCCAAAGCCTTCGTGAACTCCTTCACCCGTGCGCTGAGGACCGAACTCAAGCCTCACGGAGTTCAAGTCAGCTTGCTCAATCCAGGCCCCACAGCCACCGAGTTCGGGAGTCGGGCCCAAAAGAACGGAGACTTCATCTCCAAAAGCCCTGGCACCATGTCCTCAGAAGAGGTGGCCCAAAGCGGGGTACTGGGACTCTTCGCCGACCACGCCGAGATCGTGCCCGGGCCCCTCAATCAAGCCATACCGCTGATCGTCAGGCTGCTGCCCAAATCTCTGGTCATACGGGTCGCCGGCAACTGGTTGCAAAGCGAACTCGAAAAAGAATAGGCCGGTCGGTGCTTTAAACCGGGACCGCCGCGACCTCGGAAACCGCCCGTCGCCCGAGACGAACACAGTCGGGTAAGCCGACCCCGTCGAGATAGTTTCCCGCTAGCCTGAGACCTGGATGAACCTCCAGCGCGTGACGCACCTGCTGTATTCGCTGGCGATGACCCACGCGGTACTCGGGCAACCCTATGGGCCAGCGGTGAACGCTGTAATCCAAAGGTTCGTGATCCAAGCCCAAGAGCGCCGAAAGCTCCGACTTAGAGACAGAAATGAGATCTTCGTCGCTAGCGGTCAAAGCCCACTCCATCCCCGGCCCACCGAAGTAGGTCCTCAGAACTCCTCGCTTCTCGCTCCCACGACTGGGCCATTTTCGAGAATTGAAGGTACAAGCTAAGAGAGGTCGCCTCTCCTGCGCCGGAACGACAAATCCGTAAGCCCGGGGAACATGGTCGAGATAGACCAAGCGATCGTAGCTTATGTTGACCGTGACGGCGCCTCGATAGCAAATTCCGGCCAGAGTCTCGGACACCTGAGGCAGAAAGGACTGCGTCAGCTTGGCCGCCAGAGGTGCAGGCAACGCGACCACAACAGCGTCAAAAAGCTCTGGCTCACGACCGCGAACGGTAACCTCCCACCCCTTTCCATCGATCTCCGGCTCAAGCTTATCCACAGCAGCACCGGTTTGCAGGGACCCCTTGGGCAACTGCTCCTCGATGGCACTCACCACCGAGCCAAATCCAGACTTCAAGGAAAAGAAGAGATTGTAGCGCGCCCCTTGGGCTTGCCCCTCTGTCCCCATAGCACGAAGGCCCTTGATCACCGATCCGTGCTCCTGTTCGAGGCGCTGAAAGAGAGGCATCGTCGCGTCCAGACTCAAGGCCTGTGGATCCGCTCCATAGATTCCAGCCACCAACGGCTGAGCCAAATACTGGAGAACCTCAGAACCCAAGCGGCGGGTCACGAACTCCGACAGAGACTCCTCTGTAGCATCGGGAAGACGCTCTTTGACGGGAAGAAAGAGATCGAGCCCGGCACGGAGCTTACCAGTCCAACTGATAAGATCCGAGCGAAGAAAAGGCCACCAAGCGGACGGTGCCATGAGTCGAAATCCCTGAGGAATCGGATGCAACTGGCCCTCTCT
>CAZVVF010000718.1:0-3262 GCA_964630575.1 uncultured Burkholderiales bacterium
GCCCGAGCTGAGGGAGCTCGAATGGTGCACACTTACTTTGCCGATGCTCGCGCCACCGGGCGATGGTTCGTAGTTGTCGCGATGGGCCGAAAAACGGGGCACTTGGCACTCGGGATCGGAAAATCGGCCTCGGCGACTCTAACCTTGATTCCCGAGGACTTTGAAGAGATCACCCTGCGTAAAGTTGTGGACACCATCGTCGCCTCGGTCATCAAGCGTCGAGCCCTGAATATCAACCACGGCGTGGCTATCGTTGCTGAAGGCTTCTTGGAGTTCATCAAAGAGGAAGAACTCAAGAAGCTCGTGACCTCCCACCAGAGTATCAGCTACGACGAGCACGGTCACCTGCGCCTGTCCGAGCTGAACTTCTCAGACATCGTAAAATTCGCGATGCTTCAAAGGCTCGAAGAGTTCGGCATCTCCATGCGGGTTGTCGATCAGGAGATTGGCTACGAGCTTCGTTGCGTTGCTCCGTGCGCCTACGACATCGACTACACAAGAAATCTGGGATTCGGCGCAGTGGAATTCTTGGAGGGCGGTAATTCTGCAGCCATGATCACCATTCAAGGCGATCAGATTGTGCCCATGACCTTTGACGAACTGCAAGACCACGAGACTGGAAAAACCAGGGTCCGAAAGGTCGACGTTACCAGCCTGAGCTTCCGCATTGCTAAGGAATATATGATTCAACTCACCAAGAGCGACCTAGAGAATCCGGACACCCTCAGAAGTCTGGCATCGGCGGCCCACTGCTCTACCGAGGACTTCAAGAAACAGTTCAGCTACGTAGCCAGCGCCGACTAGAAACCTGGCAGTGTTCGCTCTGCCCTAGCAGAGCGAACACTTACAGGGGAATGTTCCCGTGCTTGCGCTCGGGTCGCTGCACGCGCTTGCCCCTCAGCGTCCTCAGCGTAGCTATGAGACGCTTTCGAGTATCTTTAGGCTCGATGATGTCGTCGATGAATCCCCGAGAGGCTGCCACATAGGGAGAGGCGAATCGCCGTTTGTACTCCTCGATGAGTTCCAAACGTTTCTCATCAGGATTCTCAGCCTCGGCGAGTTCGCGCCGAAAGATGATATTGATAGCTCCCTGGGGCCCCATCACAGCGATCTCACCAGTGGGCCAACTCAAGTTGACGTCTGCTCGAATGTGGGAGGAACACATCACGTCGTAGGCACCACCGTAGGCCTTGCGAAGTATGACCGTGACCTTGGGTACGGTCGCCTCACAGTAGGCGTAGAGAAGCTTCGCGCCGTGGCGGATGATTCCACCGTGCTCCTGTTGGACACCGGGCAAAAACCCCGGTACGTCGACCAAAGTCACCAGCGGAATATTGAAGGCGTCACAAAAACGCACGAAACGTCCCGCTTTTTGTGAGGCGTCAATGTCCAAGACCCCAGCCAGTGAACTCGGGTTGTTGGCCACAACTCCAACCGAGCGACCATCCAAGCGAGCGAACCCGACAGTGATATTCTGCGCCCACTCTGCTTGCACACTGACAAAGATTCCATCGTCAACGATCTCCCGAATCACGGTTTGTACATCGTACGGCTTGTTGGGGTTCGCCGTCACGACATCCTCGAGACCCTTGCACAGACGGTCCGCGGGATCCGAAGTGGGACCAAGCGGGGCATCGTCGAGATTGTTGGACGGTAAGAAGTCCATAAAGTCTCGCAAGAATCGCAGGCAGTCAACCTCCGATTCAAAGGTAAAATGGTTCACACCTGAACGCGTCGCGTGCGTATCGGCGCCACCCAACTCCTCGAAGGTGACCTCTTCGTTGGTCACTGTCTTGATAACATCGGGACCGGTGATGAACATATGCGACGACTCTTTGACCATCAGCACAAAGTCCGTGATAGCCGGGCTGTAGACAGCACCACCGGCGCAAGGCCCAAGCACCACGGAAATCTGGGGAACCACACCGCTAGCACAGGTGTTTCGATAGAAGATCTCAGCGTAACCGCCGAGACTCTCCACACCTTCCTGGATACGCGCTCCACCGGAATCATTGAGGCCGATCACAGGGGCCCCATTCTTCACCGCGAGATCCATGATCTTGCATATCTTCTGAGCGTGGGCTTCGCCCAAAGCTCCACCGAAGACAGTAAAGTCCTGCGCAAAAAGATAGACATTACGCCCATTGATGGTGCCGTGACCGGTCACAACGCCATCACCGAGGACTCTCTTTTGCGCCATGTCAAAGTCCTCGCAGCGATGGGTTACAAAACGGTCCAACTCCACGAAAGAGTCGGGGTCTAGGAGCTCTTCGATCCTCTCCCTTGCCGTCAATTTTCCCTTGGCACGATGCTTGTCCAGCCGAGCTTGGCCGCCACCGTGCAGGGTCTGCTCTCTCAATTCAATGAGTCGGTCTAGTTTATCCTTATAGCTTTCCATACCACTCCTAAGCCATCTGGTGTTGAAGGTGAATCACTCTGGTGAGTGCGTTGTCTGAGTCCTGAGCCCAGATCGTGTCGAGATCGACCCAACCATCTCGGACCATCTCGACTGTGCCGAATTCGCGACAGGCCTGCAAAAACGGCTCTGCTGTTTGAAAATTTGGAAATTGAAGGCGGTCCAAAAACGGGGTCTGGTAGTGCATAGGTACCGCGATCCGCGGCCGAAGCTTCTTCACGATCTGCGCTGCCTTCGGTCCGTCTATGGTGTAACCACCCCCGACCGGAATCAAAAGGAGGTCCAATCCCTTAAAGCGCTCAACCTGCGAGACCTCGAGTTCGCAACCCAGGTCACCGAAATGGGCCAGACGCCGCCCGTCCCACTCCAAGAGCGTCAGAGCCACAGGGTCAGCGTCACTGCCGTGGGAGTGCCAACCCACTTCCCCATCGACCACCAACGGCCCGTACTCTCGGCGTGCGATGCCGCGTACCACCTGAGATGCGCCAGCGATCTGGCTGGTTCCATTGTGGTCGTGGTGGTCGTGACTCACAACCATAAGGTCGACACCAGTCAGGCGCGGAGCGGGGTAACCGATGCAGGGATCATAAGGATCGAAAAGTACTCGGTAGCCACGTTGCTCCAAAAGAAAACAGCTATGGGCCATATAATCCAAACGCATAGTCGGAGGTTAGGAAGGACCGTTGAGAATCCTTTTTATAGACAAAGGTGATCCTTGGTTCAGAGAGTAAAAAGCCGTATGCTTGGACATCTCCGTCCCTATGTGGGTCAACTCAAGAAGCTCATTGCCTGGCCTTACCTGAAGGCGAACTTCACGCCAAATCAGGTTGGACTCTTTGGAGTGTT
>CAZVVF010000719.1:0-3261 GCA_964630575.1 uncultured Burkholderiales bacterium
GAGGTGGATGGCGGTCTCGACCGCGTTTACAGACTCAACTTTCGCGTTGATGAGCGGATAAAGGGCTCTCTGCGCAGTGGGCTCACGCTTCCCATCCAGTGTCGACAAACCGCTGAACGGCCAGCCGGTTGGACCGGGCGACAGGGGCAGAATGAGATCCCGGCCGAGGACCAGAAAGTTCGGGTCTTCGTGCGCGAGACTCCCGAAGGGATCTACGAACTGCTCGAGCCCAACGGCTGGCAAGCTCTCTAGGTCGGCGCCGGATCCGGTGCCAAGGTGAACAGGAAGGTCGAGCCCTGACCTGGGGTCGATTCAACCCAGATCTTGCCGTGGTGTAGGGCCACCACCCTGGCACAGACGGCAAGACCGATTCCCGAACCTTCAAACTGACCGTCTGTGTCGAGGCGGTCGTAGAGCGAGAAGATTCTTTGATAGTGCTTTTCACTCATTCCGATACCGTTGTCCGCAACGTAAAAGGTGCGGTCGGCTCTTCGACCGACCCTAACGATGGGCTTGGCTTTCTCGGGTTGGAATTTGATCGCGTTGCTAATTAGGTTCTGCCAGAGTTGTCGCAGGAGCGGAGTGTAGCCGAACTCTGTTCCCAACTCCGTTTCCTTAACGAGTTTGGCCCCACCATTCTCGAGTTCGTAGGCGAGGTCTGCCTCGACTTCCAGAAGGAGCTTGTCCATCGATACCTCGGTTTTTTCTGTGGAGATGGTTGTCGCTTTGCTGTAGGCGTTCAGGGCGTCGATGAGCTGGGTCATTCGCTCAGCCGAGCTTAGAACGTGATCGAAGGTCTCTCTGTCCTCTTCGTTGAGCGAAGGAAGGCTCAGTTGTAAGACTTGCAAGCAACCGGTGATACCGCGCAGCGGCGACTTGAGGTCGTGGCAGAGGATCGATGCCAGATTTTCGAGATCCAAGTTGCTGCGCTGAAGAGCGTCATTGGTCTGAACGAGTCGCTCGTTGGTGGCTACCAAACGGCGTCCCCAACGCTCGGCTCGCTCACCTTCGCTCTGGGTCGCTCGGGCTGAGGCTACGGCAAAGGCCGACATGAAAAGCACCAGCATCACTCGGTTGCGATCGACTTCTCCTTGGCTCAAGATCCACTCCGGCTGGGGTTGGTAAACGCTGGCCAAGAGCGGCAAGGCTATCAGAGTCATTGTGACAACGACCATCCAGACAATGGCTTGTCTGGGACCCAACTGATAGGCCGCAAAGAGTGGAATCAAGGTCAGAAACCAGGCCGAGTCGTTGATCAAGGCGCCGTTCCAGGCGTGTGCCGAGAGAGCGATGGTCCCGACCACCAGGTTCAGATGACTCGCTAGAGTGATCCCGGCCGGTAGAGCGGAGCCGAGGAGCCAAAGAAAGGCTGTTGCCAGGGCCGCGAGAGCGTGGATTTTGACCGCCTGGGGATGGCCGCCCAGCCAATGCACCAGCACATAGATGAGGTAGGCCAAAAAGCAGACCCCGAGCAGCCTGTTGAAGCGGGTTTTTGTTTGACCTTGGGCGAGGGCCCTGTAGGACTCCGGGTTAGGCACGGATGGTGGGTTTCAGGAGCGCTGGGGTCGAGCAGAGGGGTCTTCCCAATGTGTCGGACCTCAGTCCTTTCAAAGACAGTGGTGGGCAAAGGACAAAGCTGATTTGGGATGTCATGGATAGTCTCCGCAGAGGTGGCCCTCTCTCCGGAGAGTTCCACCACGACAACAGGGACCCTTCAGAGCCAACCGGCAGCCCATTCCGTTCTGGCTTGGGATATGATAGAAGCATGGATATGAATGTGAAAATGGCTGTACAGGCTCTTCATGATGGTGGCTTGGTCGCCATTCCCACAGAAACAGTCTACGGCCTTGGTGCTGACGGCACAAATCCTGAGGCCCTCCGCTCCCTCTTCCGGATCAAAGGGCGTCCTCTGGGTCATCCTATCATTCTCCATTTGGGCAAGGCCGAGTGGCTCGAAGAGTTTGCCCTCGGCAATGAGTGGAGCCGAAAGCTCAGTCAGGTTTTTTGGCCCGGTCCCTTGACGATGATCCTTCCCCGAACCGATAGGGTACCGCCTGAAGCCTGCGGCGGGCAGGCCACTGTTGGACTCAGGGTTCCGGCGCATCCTCTGGCTCTGGAACTCTTATTGGCCTTTGGCAAACCTATCGCGGCTCCGTCGGCCAATCGGTTCGGTCGAATCAGCCCAACGACGGCCGACCACGTCCTGTCTGAATTCGGAGACTCCATTGCCGGAATCCTAGATGGGGGACCGTGTTCGGTCGGTTTGGAATCCACTGTTCTGGACCTCAGTCAAGAGCGACCGGTGATCTTGCGACCCGGTGGTGTGTCGGCCTCTCAAATAGAGTCTGTTCTGGGGACTGGCATGGGAGCGCCTGGTTCCACCAAAGCTCCGGGAACGTTGAAGAGTCACTACGCCCCGACCACTCCCTGTCGCTTGTGCCGCGGCGTTGAGATAGCAAAGCGTTGTGGGGGGCAAGCGGTTCTCTCTATGAGAGAAGACCCCGAGTGTGGGGCCGCGTTTTGGCTTCAGGCCTCCTCGGATCCCCAGAGTTACGGTCACGAACTGTATGCGAATCTTCGCCGTCTAGACTCGCTAAAGGCCGAGGGCATCCTGGTGGAGGAGGTCCCCAGCGGTGAGGCCTGGGCTGCTGTTCGAGACCGTTTGGAAAAAGCGTGTTACGAAACCACTGGGGAAAACTGAGGACCTTTTTCTAAGCTCTGGCAAAAGGTTCGTCTGAGCGCTCGGGGAAGCACACGTCATGAAGAAGTTCGCCGTGCTTTTGATGCTATTGGTCTCGACGACTTGCTGGGGCCAAGAGTGGGCCGAGCAGCGGTTGGGGAGTTCGCCTCGTCACTCGGAATGGGTCAACATCAAAAACGGTGACCGGACTGTAAAGGCCTTCGTCGCCTATCCCGAGCGCTCGGATAAGGCACCTGTGGTCTTGGTCATTCACGAAATATTCGGTCTCACGGATTGGGCTCGCTTGCTGACCGATGAACTCGCCGAGGCTGGCTATATCGCCGTGGCCCCGGACCTTCTTTCGGGTTCGGCTCCCGATGGTGGGGGAACAGCATCGCTCGGCGGCAATGATGCGGCTCGCAATGCCATCGCCAAGCTCGACCCCGAGCAGATCACAGGGGACCTCACGGCGGCGCTCGATTACGCGACCCAGCTACCGGCAAGCAATGGTAAGGTCTCCGTGGCTGGGTTCTGTTGGGGAGGGACCCAGAGTTTTCGCTTCGCCACCAACAGTGACGCGA
>CAZVVF010000720.1:0-3261 GCA_964630575.1 uncultured Burkholderiales bacterium
CTCCAACTGGGCCAACTCAGCTTTGAGGGCCTCTAGTTTTTGGCTCAGGCCCTGGACCGCTTCTTGGTCTCCCCCCTGCTGAGCTTGGGCGAGTTGCTGCTCGGTTTGGGCGATCTCTTGCTTGAGTTGAGCGATTCGTTGCTCAGGCGTCGGCTGTTGCTGTTGATCCATACCAAAGGCCTGCATCATAGCCTGAAAAAGCTCATTCATGTCGCCGTCTTGTCCACCTCCGGCCTCGGGCGAAAGCGAGGCGAGGTCACCGACTGGAGCCAACGCTCCAGGGGCGATCGGCCCACCGGATAGAGCTTGGGAGGAGATGCCGGGGAGCTGGAGTCCGTTAAAATTGTTTTGACGAATGGAAGATATCATAGCCTGTCCTTAAGTAGATTCTTACTTACAGAGTAGCCTCTCAAGGCTTGCATGCACGAGGTGAAATATCACCAAATTGTTACTAACTTTGCCAAAACGTTGCCTGACGGTGAACGAAGAAAGACGTTTTCAAACTCTCTCCAAGGATTTGGCAAACACGCAGACAATCGACGGTCTCCTCAGCCACGGGGAAGAGCCGACCAGGATTCTGAAATTCCTACTCTCTCACCTTGGCAAGGTTCTAGACAAAAAAACATTTTGGCGCTATATTCTTATCTATTGCGGGAATAGCTCAGTTGGTAGAGCATCAGCTTCCCAAGCTGAGGGTCGCGAGTTCGAGTCTCGTTTTCCGCTCCAAGATTTTCCCCAGGGTAGCGCCACAGCGGCCCTGTTGTGCCGAGAGAGAACACTCTCCCCAAAAGCCAGGTTGCCCTGGTGCTTGTCTCTTGAGCGAACCCCACGGGTTGACGATGCCCGCTATCTGCTGGCAAAAGAAGACTCAGGGCTTGAGCTATGGAAGTTGGGCGAAGCAAAATCCACCTGGAGACACGTCTTGCAACTTCTCAGGGCCAGGCGCCCCTCGGCGACCAAGGGCTATTCCATAGAGTCTTTCCCCTTGATGGAGCCGCTCTTTGGAGCCTGGTACGCTGAATGAAAACAGATCCGGCCGTTGGCCTGTTGGGGTTCTCTATCGGACTTGTTCTGCTCCTCCTCTATGCCCACCAGTCCTTTGTCGAGAGCAGCCCCGTGTCGTTCGTCGCCTTGACCATCGCCTGGTGGTTGACCGAGTACTATGGCGTCAACCGCCAGCCTTCAGACTTTTCCTGTGGGTTCATTTTCGCTCTCATTCTTGCTCTCCAGGGTGAAGCTGCCGGTGCCCTGATCGTGATGATAGGTGCCTTCTTTATCCGCCAGCTCAACGGCCGAGCCTCCTACCCTTGGGACCTGACCTGGAGTGTGCCCCCCCTCCTCCTGTTGGCCATTGGTCAGGCTGGTAGCCCTGAGCCCCAAAGGGAAGGTCTGGCCATCGGCGTTTCCGCGATCCTGGGCTCAGCTCTCTTGTCGTATGCCGGGTCCAAGGCTCTAGAGCGAGGGTTGCGAAAACGGTCTGGAACCTGGAGAGAGGTCTCCATTGAACGAGAGCAGCGTCGACTTCGCTCTTTGATCGTGCCCTTCGCTGCCGTCGCCCTGGTCCTGGATCCCGATCAGATCGGCATAGCGGCTTTGGCTGCTCCGCTCTTTCTGGCCATCCAGTTCGGTGCCAAAAACGTGGGATTCAGGGTCGAGGCGCAGAGCGCTGTGCTCATGGCCGAAGAGGCCGATCAGTCGCGGCGAGATTTAGCCAAGGTCCAGGGCAGACTGACCCGCGTCTCGGAAAAGCAGAAACTTCTAGAAGACCTCGTCCAGGTCTTTGACCAGAGCCTCACGCCATCGCAAGCCTTTCGTGAACTGCACATCGCCACCCGCTCGGCGGTGCCTTACCGGAGTATCGTTCTGTTCCGAATCACCGGAGGAACCCTCCAGCCGGTTCGACAGAGCACTCCCGAGAAAGATCTGTTGGCCAAAGCCACCTTGACTCTAAAAAAAGAGCCCCTGGCCGAGAAAGCCTGGGTCCAGGATAGGCCTTTTCGCGGCAAAGCCTCATCCGATCGCGAGGAACGCCTCTTGCCCTTGGAGCAACATCTTGTGGCCATCCCCCTCAAACCCTTTGGGGTTCTGTACTACGGACGTTCTGAGGATGCCCCTTTTGGCAAGGTTGAGGCCAGCAAACTGCTCTTCATCACGCAGCGCGCCCAGGGCGCTCTGACCAGAGCCGAGGAGTCCGCCCAGTCCAAGCAAGCGCTCGCTCAGCAGACTCAGCGCTCTGAAGCCCTCCAGAAGCGAGTCGCCCTCACCTCCCGCCTGCTGCAGGCCTCGGGAGACATTATGTTGGCAGCCTCCGAAGAGGAGGTCTTGCAGGCCCTAAAAGACGCCATGCAGTGCTCGGTGTCCCAACACATCGGTTGGGTCAAGCTGCTCTCAGCGAGCAAGAGCAAGGCCGAACTGCACTGGGGAGAGGACGAACTTAGCCTTCCTGAGATCGGTCAACTGTTCTCCCAGGTTCGGGAGGCACGGCGCCCCCTCTATCTCGGTGCGTTGCGCGAGACGCGCTACTACTCCTTAGATCAAGGCCTGGAATCAGTGCTCTTGGCCCCCCTGTTGACCGGCGACGAGATCTATGGGGTCATCGCCATCGCTGCGCCTGAGACAAACGCCTTCAGCAAAGAAGTCCACGACTTCGTCTGCACCTTGGCCTGCCTCGCCGCTGGAGGGCTGGAGTCGCTCGGCTTGACTCTGGAGCTCAAGCAGGCCCACGATCAGGTCGTGCAGGCCAGCAAACTGAGCGCCATTGGCCAACTGGCCGCAGGGGTCGCCCACGAACTGAACACTCCATTGGCCGCTATTGGACTCGCTTTGGAATCGGCGGCCATCAGGCCCGAGGGAGCCGCGCAGACCCTTTTGAGTGCCGAGAAGGCTCTCGAGAGAGCGCAAGAGATTGTGAAGGGGCTGCTCGAACATGCCCGCCAGAAGGACTCGGACCGAGAACTGGTCGCCGTCTCGGCTCTCTTTGAAGAGCTCCAAGAAACTCTAGGCCCCCCGTTGCAAAATCGGGGACAAGAGTTGAAGACTGAGATCTGGAGCGAGGGGCTGAGCCTGCTGGCCAATCACAGCGAGCTGCTTCGGGTTTTGAGCAATCTTGTTCTCAACGCCTCCGACGCCAGCCCCAAAGGTGCGCTCGTCAGAGTTTGCGCCCAGCGAGAGGACAACCTGGTTTCCATCCAGGTCGAAGACCGAGGCTGCGGGGTGCCGGATGAGGCCAAGGCTCGTCTCTTTGAGCCCTTTTTCACGACC
>CAZVVF010000721.1:0-3253 GCA_964630575.1 uncultured Burkholderiales bacterium
TCTCCAGAAAAGGGGCGTGGCATGAAATGGCTCGCTGCCTGCCGGCGGAATTGATAGAGGCCTGCGTTGTGATGGCCCCCCAAGACTCCCTTTTGCAAGCCCTGGAGCAGCGCTTTGGGACAGTCTATGACCGAGTGGTCATCGATAGCAGCCTGATCGTAGAACAGTCGTGACCAACCTCGTACTCGTGGAGGTCGACTGTCGCTGGGACGACAGCCGTTGCCAAAGCGCGCAGCAGAGTTTGCCCCCAGAAGTCCAAGCCAGAGCCCAGCGCTATCGCTGCCAACGAGCCCGTCGAAGTCTTCTGGCCAGCCAGACCGTCCTGCGACAGGTCTTAGACCGACTCGGCATCGACCAGGCCAAACTGACGGTCTGCCCCAAGGGTCGGCCCTATTTGAAAGATTGTGACCTCCAATTCAACTTGAGTCATTCGGAACACCGATGCGTCTTAGCTTTCGCCAAGGACCGACAACTGCTCGAAGCCCTCGGTGTGGACGTGGAGTGGATCGGGCGAACGGTAGAGCGGGATGCCTTGGCTCAAAGATTCTTCACTCAACAGGAATACCGATACACCCAGGGTTCTGAACTCAACTTTTTTAGGGTCTGGACGCGCAAAGAGGCGGTCCTCAAGAGCAATGGCATTGGGCTCAGGGTTCCACTCGACTCTTTCGAGGTGCTCTCGGACAACATCTCCCCGGAGGTCACCGGTCGCGGTCTGGTCCTCGGCACCCAACTGCGAGCCGGCGACTATGTCGTGTCTTGGGCCTTGGCCTCGGATTGGGCCGGGAACCAGACCCTGTGGTTCGACACCGATGGGGAAAACTGGTTGGACCGAGTCGCAGAAGGAATCACAGGTTGAGTTCATAAGTCCTGCTGGGTGTTTTCCCCATTTTTTAGTCTGGTCATTCCAACCAAAAATCGAGCTGAGATACTGGTACAGGCGCTCAGTCATCTCGAGAGCCTGAGCTATCCGCGTTCCAAGTTTGAAGTGTTGGTTGTCAACGACGGATCAACGGATCAAACGGAGGAGTTCTTAGAGAAACTCCAGGTTGGATATCGCCTGAGAACCTTCCACCGGGATGGAAGGGGGACGTCTGCCACTCGCAATTTTGCCATCCAACAAGCTGAAGGCAGCCACATCCTCTTCATCGACGACGATGTTTTCCCGTGTGCCGATCTCCTGGAGCACCACGAAGAAGCCCACCGAGGGCACCTGCGGAGACTGGTGCGAGGTCCGGTCATCAATATTGAGAGCCTCCCGCTCCCCCAAAAACCGCCTCGCCTACTCTACCACTACAGCCAAAACTATCTGTGCACGTCGAACGCCTCGATACGGCGGAGCCTGCTCTTGGAAGCGGGCCTGTTCGACGAAGGCTTCGTGCGTTGGGAAGATGCCGAACTCGGAGTGCGACTCAAGAAGATCGGGGTTTCCCGCCACTTTGTCCTGGGCGGGTACGTCCACCATTTGAAGCCACCGATCGCCATCGCCGAAAAATTGGTGTACGCGCGCAACGACGGGGAATCGGCAGCCCTACTCTTTCAGCGCTACCCATCGCTTCGAATGCGATTGCGAAGCGGTCTCCATCCGCTCAACTACCTCCGCTCTGGGGTCTTGACCGCGTGGCCTCTCCGCCGAGCTTACGAGAACTATTTGCAAACAAACCCAGACGGTAAATGGGCTGGTCTGGCCTCCTCACTGCTGACAGAGCGAGCCTATCTGGAGAGCGGACGTCAGCGTTTAAAGGATGAAAATAATGGTAAAAGGGGTGACGTATGAGTCATACCGCTGAAGTCGAGCCTTCAGGCGTGACACGCATATTCGACCGAGAACTCACTGTGGGGCTGTGCAGTCGCAACAGGAAAGAGACGCTCAAGGTCGTGTTAGAAAGCCTAGCGGATCAATCGATTCATCCAGACCGCTATGAGGTCGTCCTCATCGACGATGGATCAACCGACGGCACAAGAGAGATGGTGAATTCTCTTGAGATGCCCTACCGCTTGACCTACGGCTACCAGGAGCACTCTGCCCTAGCCACAGCGCGCAATCATGGGATACGCCTGAGCCGCGGCGAGGTGATGCTCTATATCGACGATGACGTCCTCGCCGACCATCATCTTCTCGAAGAGCACCTCAGGTCCCACGAGCGGTTCCAGAACTGCGTCGTCAACGGCTGGGTCAACCACGTCGAGACTCCCGAGATTCCCTCCAAACCGAAGTTCACCATGGCTGATATCAGCACCTCATTCTTTTGGACGAGCAACGTCAGTGTGAGAGTCGACGACCTCTATCGTGCCGGACTCTTCGATGAGAGCTTTAAGGAGTATGGTTGGGAAGACCAGGAATTGGGCTTGCGCCTCATGGCTATCGGTTTGGTGCGAAAAACAAACTACAACGCCATTGGCTACCATATCAAGCGACCACCTGCCTTGAGCAACGTGGAAGGCGCCTTGCGCTTGGCCGAGGCTAAGGCCAGAACCGCGCTCCACTACATCAAACTCCATCCTCGGCAAAGAACCCGCTTCTCGACCGGCACCTATCCCCCTCGACTGGCCTGGGCCAGTTTCACGAACATGGGCGGCGTCTTGGAGAGGTACTGTCGAGCGCACTTGGGGCTGACGGATAGGCCGCAGCAAACAGAGCAAAAGCTGACGCGTCATCAATCTTGGTGCTTGAAGCAACTCTCTACGATCCACTACTATCGCGAGTTAAGAAAGGACCATAAAAAATCGTGATCTGGGAAGACATACGACGAACATTCGAGGACTATTTTCCTCCTGACCGATTCAGCTTCGAGATCATTCACGCTGACGACCCGGCTGACACGGAATGCTCGGCCGTTCTCAAAATTGGGGACGGTCCACGGGAACAGGGAATGACGTTGGTGTTGGAGGCGGAGGAGAATCGCAGCTACCTCAGAGCTATCAGCCCTGTGGTCTCGATCGACCGCTGCAGTAAAGAACAGTTGGTCCGCCTGATGGAGCAAAACACCTATTGGGTTCAGATTCGCGTTGGGGTGGACCGGCAAAAGGTCGTCTTCACGACCCTCGTTTCGCTGCAAGAGTTCGAAGCGGACCCAGCCTCGCTCGGTGACGCCATGACAAACCTCGCTAGGCGGGCTGACCAGATGGAGACTCTCCTATTCGGTAGCGACCGAACCTGAGAGATCTGGTCAGCGACCACCTATCGCGTGGCTAGAACGATCTCCTCAAGGAGATCGAAAATGACATCTTCGCGGCGCCACAGGAAGCCGTA
>CAZVVF010000722.1:0-3248 GCA_964630575.1 uncultured Burkholderiales bacterium
AAGACATTCAGACATTGTGCCAGGCTCTGGTCGCCGAAGCCGAGGAGATTCACGCTGAAGACATTCGTCTCTGTCAATCGATCGGAGATGCGGGTAGCACCTTGATCCCGCCAGGTTCCCGAGTGCTCACCCACTGCAATGCGGGCGCTCTAGCGACCGGAGACTATGGCACCGCTCTCGGCGTGATCCGCTCGGCGCGAGATAAGATCGCCCACGTCTGGGTCGACGAGACGAGACCGTTTCTGCAAGGAGCTCGCCTCACGGCTTGGGAGCTTATGCGAGACGAGATCCCTTGCAAGTTGATCTGCGACAATATGGCGGGCCACTTCATGCAGCGAAAGTTGGTCGACGCCGTTGTGGTGGGTGCTGACCGTATCACCTCCACGGGAGCGGTCGCCAACAAGATCGGCACCTACAGCTTGGCTGTTCTGTGTCGATTTCACGAAATACCGTTCTACGTCGCGGCGCCATACTCCACAGTCGATCTCAATCTCTCCGACGGGATGGACATTCCCATCGAGGAGCGGGATCGTCGAGAGGTGACCCACGTGGGCCAGACCCAGATCGCCCCCGACGGCGTTCCAGTGGCCAACCCCGCCTTCGACGTGACTCCACCGGAGCTTGTGACGGCCATAATCACCGAACGAGGAGTGATCCGTCCGCCCTTTGCACGAGGACTCGCCGAAGTGGTAGCGGCAGCTGGGCGAAGCTAGTTGGCCGCAGCGCCGATCAAGGTCCTAGAGGTCCTTCGCAAGGGTCTGCCGCCCTCGGCGACGGTGGTCTTGCTCAGCGGAGACGATGAGTATCTGCACGAGTTGGTGTCCAAGAAGCTCGAGTCAGGTCACGTCGACCCTGATTTTCGGGATTTCAATTTCCGCCGGATAGACTGCAATCGGTCCGTTCACGCTGGGCCTTTGGCCGGGACGCTGAGTGAGTTGCCCACACTCGTGGACAGCAGAATGGTCGTCTTGATGAGGGTCTCCCAACTCAGCAAGCCTGTGTCCACGAGGTTGGCTGAGATCTGGAAGGAGTCGCTGGCGCCCGGCACCATTCTGCTGGCGACAGCGGGAGGCAAGGTCAAGGACAATCCCTTCTGGGACTCTTTGGCCGCCAACGGGCAGTTGGTCGATTGTCGGTTGACCGACAAGGAGGTCGATGTTCTCTTAAAGAGCTTCTGCAAGCGTCAAAAAAAGCGCTTTGACAGCCGAGTCTTTGAGGTGCTGCGGCAACGCGTGGGCATGAATCTGCGCCACCTGTTGTCCCACCTGGAGCGTTGCCTTCTCTCTCTGCACAACGATGAGATCCTCACGCCGGAGCACATCGAGAAATTGGTGCCGTACTCGGCCGAGGTCGCCATGTGGAAAATGACCAAGGCCATCGGGGAACGCGATCATCGCGAGGCTCTAGCCATCCTGGACAACCAACTCGACCGAGGCGAACAGCCCGGGTCGATCATGGGGTACATCAACAGCTACCTGGTTTCTCTGGTGCAGATTGGGGGCCTTATGAAAACCCATAGAACGGCAGCCGAAGTGGCCAGGGCGATCCCTAGAAAAACTGAGTATCAAGTGAAGAAGAGCCTCGAGGACCTCAGGACCTGGAGTTCCACCGATCTAGAGCAAGGTTTTGAGGCTCTCACCCGAGCGGATTTTAAGAGCAAGGGTGGCGAAGGTGGGGGAGACCCACGACTGCTCCTTCAGATGTTGATACTCAAGCTCTGTTCACGAAAGCGTTCGCGCCAACGATAAGGGCGTTGGGCGCGAACGCCTCGCGAACAGAGGTGTCGCTACATTCTGTCGACTGTTTGAATGCCCAGCAGGCCCAGTCCCGTTTTGAGGACCTGTGCGGTCGCGTCGCAGAGCGCGAGTCGCGACACTCGAACAGCGGGGTCGGCCTCTTTGAGGACCGGGCAGTCGTCGTAGAACTTCATCAAGGCACTCGCGGTGGCGTGAAGATGGTCGGTGAGGGCGTTGATACGCCACTCTGCGGTGAGCGAATCCAGGGTCTCCGGAAAACGGCAGAGGGTCAGAGCGAGCCGTCGTTCCGAGGGATGCCCGAGGGTCACGGCTGATCCTTTGTATTGGTCCTGGGTGGCTCGCAGCATCTTGCTGAGGCGAGCGTAGGCGTACATAAGGTAGGCTGCGGTGTTGCCCTCTAGGGCCAGGAGCTTGTCCCAGGTGAAGATGTAGTCGGTCTGCCTGTTTTGGCTGAGGTCGGCATACTTGACGGCCCCGATGCCAATCTTTTCCGCGATGTCCTCTCGCGTAACACCGTCGACGAGGGCCGAATCAGGTATCTTTTCGGCAGCCCGGTCGACGGCTTCTTGCATGAGGGCAGAGAGCTTTATGGTACCGCCATCACGCGTTTTGAGCGGCTTTCGGTCCTGACCTAAGATGGAGCCGAAGGTGACGTGCTGAAGCAGGACGTGATCCTGAGAGCCTTCCTTTTGGTCGAACCCGGTGGCCCGAGCCGCCGCGAAGAGCATGTCGAAATGGAGGGCTTGCCGGTTGTCCACAACGTATATGATCCAGTCGGCCTGGAGTTCCGACACTCGGTATCGTATGGCGGCGAGGTCGGTCGTGGCGTAGAGGTAAGCTCCATCGGATTTCTGGATGATCAAAGGGAGGGGTTCGTCGTCGGCGTTGAGGAAGGCTGGGTTGCCTTGTTCGTCTTTGAGGAACACGCAGACAGCACCGTCGTTGATGCTCACCGTGGCCTGGGATTCGGAGTCCTGGAATTTCTCTTTGAGATCGTCAACCACAGCTTTGAGCATGGGGTTGTAGAAGCTCTCGCCCCGGTCGTCTTCGGCTCCGAGGCCTATCTGCAGGCGTCGATAGTTCTCGTGCAGGTGGGCCCGCGAGAGCGCCACGATGCGCTCCCAGAGTTTAACGGTTTCGGGTTCGCCCTGGTGAAGTTGCACGACAGCCTCGCGCGCCTCTTTCTCAAAGGCCGGGTCGTTCTTGAAGAGGTCGTTGGCTAGGCGGTAGTTTTGCTCCACGCCGGAGAGTTCGGAACCCTCTAGTTTTTCCGGGTGCGAGCGATAGAAGGCGACCAGCATTCCGAACTGAGTTCCCCAGTCACCCAGATGATTCTGGCGGATGACCCGATGGCCGAGGTGTTCGGCGATGCGACTGATGGCGTCTCCTAGGATCGTGCTTCGAATGTGCCCCACGTGCATCTCTTTGGCGATGTTCGGCGAGCTGTAGTCCACAACAACGGTTTTTCGCTCTGCGTCAGGAAGGACGCGA
>CAZVVF010000723.1:0-3247 GCA_964630575.1 uncultured Burkholderiales bacterium
TTGGTACCGGTCGATATCAATTCAGATGTACCCTATCGGTTGCTGGCTCGCAACGTGTTGGGTTGCGGCTTCGAGTCCCTCACGGTAGGGGCGGTCGGCGTGACCCTAGAGATCCAAGCAGAACGGGAAGATTCCCGCCGTCCCGGTGGCGTGACCAAAACAGCCTTGCACGCGATCCTGGTTTCGCCAGGGAGCCAATAGTAAGAGGAGAGAAGCCCATGAAATTGACCTATCAGAGAAAAGAACAGAGCGGGCAAGTGCTCATCATGACGGCCTTTCTGATTTTTGTGCTTTTCACTTTGGCGCTCAGTTTCTTTAAGCTCTTGCCGATGGAGCTCAACTCCTCTCTGCGGACCAAGCATGCTTTGACGGCCCAAGTGGTGGCCGATTCAGGGGTGAAGGAGGCCAAGGTTTGGTTGGAGTCTCAGCCGCCTCAGAAGATTCTCACTCAAGCCGTCTTGGACTCGGAGTTTAACGCAGGGGCTCTCGACGCGCCTATCCCTCTCGGAGACACCTGGAGCGAAGGGGTCAGCGAGAGTCAGGTGGAGGGGCGATGGAGGTACGAGGTTGAGTTGAGCCGCAATCCCAGTGCGCCGTTCGCTTTCGATGTGGTTTCAACGTGTTTCTTTGAAGACCGGCCGGTTCGTCAGGCCAGAGCGACTCTGGCTCGGGAAAACTTCTCTCGCTACGCCCTCTTTATCGACCGCTGGGACGATGGCTTGATCATGGAGCCGGCTCCAGGCGCTATACAGGGTCCTTTTCATACCAATGACTTTTTTCGTCTCGCGATCCCTCCGACTTTCTACGACAACGGTGGGGACCCATTTGTGTCGGGTGTGAATGGTGTGATGACTCACGCCGGTTCCACCGGAGAGGGGTCTCTGCCCTTCGTGGGGACGAGCGGTGATGGGAATGCCTACTACAACACTTCCAATTCGTCGGCCAACAGCGATGAGGCTTCCGTTCCCTACAGTGAGGAAGGCGAGATCGAGTCTCGTTACGATGCACTCGTGGCCGGTGGGCGCTCCAATCTGACCGCGACAGACCACGTTCTGCTCCCTTACTCGGCCGATGAACTGTTGGCCCAGTCTCTCGGGGGGGAGACGGTACCGGATGTCGCCATTCCGAATGAGATAGGTTTGACGATACCGGTCGATGCTTCCAATAAGGTCCAGGGCGGAATCTTCATTGTTGGTGACGTGGACGTAACTCTGTCGATCAACGGGGATGGGGACCAGGTTCACTCCTATACTCAAGCGATCCCCGAGCGGGCCTACCGCTATGTGACCCAGGAGTCCTATACCCGCCCGGTCTATGGCACGGTGCAAAGGACCTTAGGGGTGGGGGATACCTACTACCAATCCCAGACCGTGGTCCAGCAAGTCGATGCGCAAGTCATTATCGGGTACGAGCCCCAAACCGTGACCACAACAAGGCAGGTTCAGACCGGCGAGCGGTATGTCAGCAGTGGGAACGGTTCGGGAACGACGGTGGGATCCTGGCAGCCCGTCTACACGACCGTTACGGAGACCTCCACGATCGATGTCCCGATCTATGGAACGGAGACTCAATCTCGCTCGACCACGGTGTCCACGGGTGTGGTGATTTCGGACCCGAATGACCCTATGATCGGGACCACCGTCGATTCTTATGAGGTGGTCGGGCACGAGGATGCGGTGCGAGAGTTGGTCAATGAGGTTGACGAAGACACCTATGAGGCAAATCCGGCAGCTTACCCCGATGCGTCACTCTTCTTGCGGCCAGGGCCGCCGAAGACCGCTACTGTGACTGAGGTCAGCGGAGCGAGTCCGGTCACCAAGTTGGTGGACTACGATGGAGTGGAGCACATCTACACGGGTTCTTTGAACGGGGTGACCTTTGTGGATGGGAACGTCGCTTCTCTGAGCGGAGTGAGCAAAGGGGCCCAGCATCCGGACTTTCCTGACGGTGATGTCTTTCAGGGGCGCTACATCGTGGCCAATCCGGCCTTTGCCTCAAAGGGCAAGCTCACAGTGACCGATGACATCCTTCAGTTCTACGATGGAGATAACGCGGCGTTGAGGGGAACTGTTCCGAATACTCTTAAGGTTGGTGAATTGAGCCCGACCTCGCAGCATTCCTTGGGTCTGGTTTCGCGAGAGACCTTTTTGAAGCCAGCGGCCAACAATGAACTCGACATGTATGCGGTCATGATTGCTGGGCGGAGCCTGCGAGGGACGGAAGACGAGAACGGTATTCCCGAGGTCGATGGTGGCTTTGGCTCTGACGAGTCTGTCATGAGGGCGGGCTACGGGTTTAACTCGTTTCACCTCTATGGTGGATTGGTGCAGGCCAATCAGAGGCTGTGGCACAGGGATGGCGACGGTCTCACTGGGAATTTTACCTACGACCCGGCAGTGGCAGGGGATCTCCCTCGTTTTCCCCGTAGTAACAGAGTGACTATGCTACGTTACGCCGACCGATATGTCATCGATCCAGACTCCTTATAAGCAAGAGAAGATTCCGCTCTTCCGCTTCGTTGCGATTCAGGAGGATCGAAGTCCGGTTCGCGGTACGATACGGGCTCAAAATCGGGCCTCAGCGCGCGAGCAGTTGCAGTTGCGCTTCGCTCACCTCTTGTCTCTGGAAGAGGTCATCGAGAGTCATTGGCAGCGGCACCTCCTAGATTTTTTTAGAACCAATGAGGCGCTGCCGGTCTACACCAAGGGCATGGCGGTGATGCTCGATGCAGGTCTGCCCCTGTCTCAGATTTTTGAGGTCGCGAGCAATGGCGAGGACGCCTATCTCAACGGTGTGATGAGGGAGATCGGAAGCTCGATTCGAACGGGTCGGAGTCTGTCTTTTTCGCTCTCTCGCTGGCCTTCGGTCTTCGATGAGTCTTTCGTAGGGATGTGTCGTGCGGCTGAGAGTTCAGGGCGTTTGCACATAACTTTTCGTAGACTGGCCGACCTGTTGGAGCGACGTTGGGCTCTCAAGAAGCGGCTGAAGGCGGCCATGACCTATCCGGTCCTTATCTCGGTGGTGGCCCTAGCCATTTTTTGGATCCTGGTAGCGGTCGTTGTTCCTGGATTGGCCCCCTCTTTCCGAGAGATCGGGGCGACCTTGCCTGCTCCCACTCGGGCCTTGATATGGATCAGCGATCTCTCCACCTCTCTGCCGGCTATTATCGGCACCTTGCTCACGGTGGGGATTGTCGGCTTCTTGGGCTATCAGGTGGTATTGCGGGGCCATCGGTTCCCTAGGATCA
>CAZVVF010000724.1:0-667 GCA_964630575.1 uncultured Burkholderiales bacterium
AGCCGGCTCTTCAGCAGCGCGCCGATCAGGTTCGCCCCGCCGCCGCCAGCCCCGAAAGGATTCGCGCTACGTCGAGCTCTTATCTCATCAATTTTTTTACGATAATCGTCGGCCACTCTACCTCCTACGCCTTGTGAAGACAGTTCAGTTTAACACGAGTACGGACCTATTGTCATGCCTTGTTTGGCCATTTTTCAAGATCGGCCTTGACTTTAGAGGGGACGGACGGCCCATATGACACCTCCATAGTCATCCGAGACCAGCAAAGTCCCATCGGGCAGCTCAGCTGCGTCGACAGGTCTGCCGAACGTCCTGTCGGTGTCGCCCTCGTCCAGGAACCCCCACAGAAGTGGCTCGGGCTCGGCTTCGGGGTTCTTGAGATCCACTGTCACCACCTGATAGCCCACAGGCGTACTGCGGTTCCAAGAGCCGTGCTGAGCCACAATGACCTGGTCCTTCAATGCCGCCTTCAATCGCTCGCCTTTGGGGAAGTAGCATCCCAAGGGAGCCACGTGAGCCTGGAACTTTACAAAGGGCTTCACAAAATCCAAGGGCGGCGCCAGATCGGCGAATTTGGGGTCGGGTTGGTTGTCTCCCCAAAAATAGGGAAACCCATAGTGGCTCCCCTCCTCGCCAGCGACAAGGCGATTGAGTTCACAAGGCGGGA